>NZ_JAEQCX010000146.1:0-22595 GCF_020738035.1 Microcoleus sp. PH2017_28_MFU_U_A | reverse complement strand
AGCCTCCGTCTCGATCGCACAATTGAGTTAATCTCTGATTGGGCGATCGATCGTATTCCCTCAATTACTCGTATTTTGATACATCTCTCAAAGAGCGCTCAAGCGCAACTACGTACCTTTTAGTCCCAGCCGAAGTCTCGATCGCACAATTGAGTTAATCTCTGATTGGGCGATCGATAATATGCTCTTAATTGCTCGTATACTGTCTCGCTGACGGGCGGATATTGGTTGGAATTGTACTTTTCGTAGGTTTCTAATTCGTGCGGCGGCGAGCCTAGAAACTCTAACACGCTGTTGTATGTGCCGCAAGGATTAACATACAAATCTTCGCTTTTGAGGATTAAAAGTTGTGATTTGGGAAATAGCTGCATCCAGGCTGGAAGTTGGTCGGCGTAAATGCCGCGGCCCAGATATGTGTAGTGGCGGTGGTTGTAACTTTCGTAGGTTGGACTCGCTAGGATTTTTTCGATTTCGCCTTTGAGTCTTTCGGGTTCGTGGGCGATCGCACTTTCGAGAGATAGCGATTCGTAGCCAATTTTTATGTAGTAATGATAGTGGGAAATTGCGCGTTCTACAGGGTTTCTCAGTAGGGCGATGATTTTAACTTTCGGACATAAATCGTGGATGCGCTGGGCGACTCGGGGATGAAAAATATAGTAGGGGCTGGCTTCTCCGGTTAGCAGTTGTTCGCCGCTTTGTGCTTGGGGAAATTGGGAATAATACCAGTCGGGGGTTTTGTCGAAGTTGAGGTCGAAATAATGGATTTCTTTTTGGGCGGCGGGGGCGATTTGGGGATGTTGGATCAGGTAGTTGTACAGGGATGTTGTGCCGCCTTTTTGGACGCCGATGATGATGAAGTCGGGGGGGTTGGAGGGTTGTTTCATGGATTGGTGATGATATCTGTGGATCAATATAACGGTTTTTAGTAGGGAAACGGCACTGCCGTGTCCTGTATTTGAATCGTATAACTCGGCGGGGTTGTGGTTTTTTAGCCGATCGTGCTACTATTACGTTTAACGCGATTGCGCGCAATACGTAGCAACTCGTTCTCGATCGCCAGATGCGAGAATGCAGATATGCGCGCATGAGAGATATGGCTAAAAAAATTCCACCTGACATGGCTGAGCTGAGCGTTTACGTTGACAAAAAGCTAAAGTTGCAATTCAAACTAGCTTGTACGGCCCAAGAAAAACCAATGAGTGAAGTCGTTGGTTTACTGATGAAGCAGTGGCTAGAGATACAAGCAACCTCGCCAGAGTCTGAACCCTAGCGCATCAAGACGGCCACCAAAACTGAGGAAACAAATGTTGAGAGACCCAAATAACCCTGAGAAATCTTGGGAGGATTTAGAAGCCGAACTAGCGGAAAACCCGGACAGACCTTTTTATGCCCGGAGTGACGCAGAAGCTTTTAAACGCTGCGAAAAACAAAATCGCGAAGCAACGAGACACTCGGACGTAACCGGGAGAGCCTATTACACTTGTGATGAGAAAAGAGGGAAAAACTCATGACCGAATATAGATTAACACCCGCAAAGTACCGCCACGTTCAGGTAGTGGTTTGTCTCAACCGCGTTCGATTAGACGGCTACGCTAACCCTGATGAGGCTTTGGCAAAGCTGAGCGAACTTGGTTACAGTCCACAATTGCGCTATCAATGGAATCCAGAACGAGATGAATTTGATTTGTATGCCCTGATTCATGATTTGCCGCTAGATGAGTCGCTGATGACTGACGAAAAGTGTCAGGAGTTCTTTAAACATTTTAGGCACAGTCAGATATATTCGATCGGCTGCGGACACGCTGACCCCGATTGGTTATTTGCTTGGGGCTTTAATGACCCGCGCCGTCACGCTACGCCGGAGGAAATCGAGCCTCTGCAAGCAAATGCTACCGCCGCTGCTTGATATTTGAGGAAACAAATAATGATGACTAACTTAAATTACCGACTGCTACCTCCAAAAGATGAGTATGTCCAAGTGTCTATCTATCTGAATCGAGTGCACTTGGATGGATATACGCCCGATCGCGCGATCGCACAATTGATCGAAATGGGTTACGATCCTAGTTTGCAATACCAGTGGAATCCAAAACGCAACGAGTTTGATTTGTTTGCTGTGATTCACGATCGCCCGATCGCAGATTCGCTGATGGATAAACAGGCTTGCGATACTCTCTGGGCTGCATTTAACGAATCTTCGCTTTACGTGATTGGTTGCGAGGCGGCCCAAAATCCTAATTGGCTGGCTGCGGGCAGTTTTAATGACGCGCGCCGTCACGCTGCGCCGGAGGAAATCGAGCCTCTGCAAGCCAATGCTACGGCTGCTGCTTGATATTTCAGGGCGGGGGATTCCGTAGGGGATAGGTTGGAGGAGGATACGGCAGTGCCGTTTCCCTACGGATATGGCGTAAAATTTAGTCCCAGTCGAAATCTCGATCGCACAATTTATGTTTGGGAAATGTCTATTGAGCAGTTTTCAACAGTTGAGTTCTCAAAAAATTACCATACTCCTTGGCGCTCGAAGTAACTAAGTGAATCCCATCATTAGTTTTCCAGTCTCTTGACGGCGGTTCTGGTAGCCACTCATAAATATTTTCGGGAAAAAGCTCTCGAAATAATTGTCGTAGTTGCTTTTCCATGATTGTATCCTTGACTCGTTGTTCGTTAGGTACGTCCATGAGAACAACTCGCACTCCTGCATTTTTTAATTTAGTGATTTTAGTTTTGATGTACTCAGACTCTTCAGTAATTGCGTTCTTTACTCCTGTATGTATAGGATATTTCTTCGCTTGTATTTGCTGTTGAATTAGCTTTTGTCTTAATTCTGAATCTATCTGTTTTTGCGTGCTATTTGCTTCTTCTAAAAACCTAAATAAAATTTTATTTTCCTTTGTAACCGCTTTGATAAATGATTGAATTATAATAGTAGCTGGCTGATATTCTTGTCTAAACATTGGAAATTGTAAACGAAGAAAATAAAATACTGGTTGGTAGAGGTTTCCTATGAATTCCTGGTTGGCTTTATATTTTTCCCCTTTTAGAATTGTTTCGCTGAGTTCTACTAATAATAATTTGGGTTTAAACTTTTCTCTTTCAATTATTTGTAAACCAGTTGTGCTAGACATTCCTAGGAGAGCTAGACTTACGGCTTGAGGGCTGATGTACTCAGGATCTATCCGTGCAGTTATTGAACTTCCTACCAGAACCATTTCTAGATCGAACTTTTGATTGTAAATGTAGCGTTGAGCTTTGATAGTATTGCTCTGCGGCCCATTAATCCCATTGCTGGGTAACACAACTCCACCTAATACTAAGGTATGATACAGGCTTAACAAAAAAATACAAATCAAGCAAGAAATTAAAATTGGGCGGAGTCTATTAGCCATTGAAATAAAATTTTTTTACGACTATCTATATTATTTTAACAAGACTGATGCCGGAACATCGCACTTACACGAACAAAGCCCGCCGCTGCTTAGCTTCACTCTTGTTGACCCTCAAAAGAATCTAAGGGTGGGATCAGAATACACGAAGAGGTAAATTAACCTCCTTTGCTATGAGTGGGCGTTTGGGGCGATGCGATCGCGATCGCTGTTTTTTGGCGATCGGACTCACTCGGCCTCTGGGCACTGACAATATCATTGAACTAGACTAGAGTGGAGTTCCCCAGCCCAAATCCTTGCAGGGCAAATCTTTCGGGGAAAATATATCGGCAGCAAACCTCTTTGCGGGTTTGTCAATTTTATTTATCAGTCGAATTACACATTTGGTGAATTTTTGCAAGGGCTGATATGGATGTTGTGGAAATTGGGAACTATAAAAATGGGATCGTACTGTCCAGCAGTAACTACCTGCAATACCATCTCTGAAATTATTCAGGAAGGCGTCAATGTTTAAGAGCAAATTATCCAAAGTTATCGTATCGCTGCTGCGGCGGATTGCTGGTGTTACCAGATCCGGGGCGAAGCGGCTGATGAGAGCAATGCTGCAAGCCCTTATGGCTATGGGCCGCAGGGCAAAGTTGCCGGTGGCGGGGTTTGTGCTGCCGACGGTGACGATGGTGTTGCTGGTAGTGATTTTGTTGACTGTGGCGATCGTCCTGCGATCGTTCGATCGGGCGAATATGGCTCGCAACGTGCGCGTCAACCAGCAAGTGCTGGCGGCCGCGACTCCCGCGCTCGATCGGGCAAAAGCGAAAATTCAGTTCATGCTGTACGAAGATCCCCAAAGGCCGACATCTACTCCCTCGGATGCAGAATTGTACAGGGTGATGTCAGCAAATACTACAACTAGCGATTTGTATAAGTTTGCTGACGAGGAGCGTTTGATACTTAAGTATCCCTTAAAGAACACTACCTTGAACACCTCTGCCACAGCAGATCCTAAAAAAGCACCGCTTGAAAAGATCGGAGCTGGAATCGTAGAAAGTGAAGCCATAAATACAGCTTGGAGATATCCCGTCGATACAAATAACGACGGCAAATTTGACACTTTCACCCTCTATGGAATATTTTTTCGCAATCCTCCTCTTGATTCAACATCTCTAGCAGTCGCAAGGGCGAGAAAGCCCTTGGATGCCAGAACGCCACCGATGGCTTTGGGTTCCTTAGACCCGGCTTGTCTGTCGGAGGGCGCAGGCGATAATGTCGCTACCTTGGTGGGAGACTCAGGCTGGTACAAGCTAGACGGTAAACTGAGAAAAAGTTTCTTTGTTTATACGGTTAATGTACCGATCAAAGATACAGAAGTTGCTGCTTTGGGTGCCAATAAATATAAAGCGTTCACAGGAACTTCTAGCATATCGGCACTAGAATATCAGCAAGACCAAAGCCGTATTCCCCTCAGCAACAACGCGGTAGTTTATGAAGATGACTTAGAGATATCCCCTGGTGCTGACCTAAATTTAAACGGGCGGATTTTGACAAATAGCAATTTATTAGTAACGCGTACTAATGACACCGCGAATTTCAACTTATTTCAAGTTAGCAGCAGAGGCTCTTGTTTCTACGACCAAGAGAATAGCAAAATTCAGGTTGCAGGTAACGTAGTCAATGGTTGGTCAGGCGATCTGACTAATAGACCGGTAAATGTACATCTTTTTAAGGAAAAACTACCCGCTACCATCGAACCAAACACAACACCAGCAATTATTAACCCCACAAATCAATCTGTTACCAACAACAGCCTTCAGGTAATTTACAACGGCAACGCTTACTCTCGACGGTTAAATGCGCTAGTAGAGGGTCAAAATTCAAAGCCTCAAACCGATGATCCACCATCTGTTCAGCTATTGATGAATCCCCCAGCAGGTAGTACCCAACAGCCCATGAGTCGCCCCAATGCACTGGAATCTTACTTCAAAGACAGGCTGCGGAAAGTGCCTTTTGCAGAAGTATCGCTGGGATCTGAGACTACTGACGTACCCGATAAGACGGTAACACCTTACACTACTTACATTCAAGAAAGTAAGGACAGGCTGAGACCCATAGATGATTGGGTTTTTCCGACAACTGTTATAGGAACTGGGAAAGATCAGGTAGGGGGTAACACAGGGCCGACAGGGCTCACCCTCAATCTGGCTCAACTGGCGTCAAGAAAACCGGAAGAAATAAAACCTACTGACAGCGAACTAAATTTGGGCGAGAGGGTAGTAGTAGGCAACAACTTACCAGCCCTGCGGTGGGACGGCACATCCACATTCTTCGGAGCAGCCGAACCACAAAAGGTTGGTGGGCCCTGGACAGGTGGAGAACCCGATCGCACCCGCAAGTCCCAAGTCACCAAGCTCGCTGACGTTGGAGGAACAGACCGCGGTAATGGTTTCGGAGAACTCCCCGGTACTGGCACTCCTCCCTTTAGAGATGGTTTCTGGGAAGCAGTAGCAGCTCAAATACCGAGAAATCCCCTTGATGGGACGGGCGGTCTGCGAGTGATTACAAGTGGTGGAGTGTACGATCGGACAAACTCCTTCCTGCCCCCACCCCGGTGGAACGATGGGGCTACCGATGGGACAGCACCCAGCGAAACAGGCCCTTCACCTTTCGTTCCTGCCCCTGGTGCCGCCAATACTTACGACGACCCCGCAACTACTGCTGTTGAACAGTACCCCGTAGTTTGGCCCGATACTATGCCGATGTCGCCGCTCGGGGCTGGTTCTCAGGTATACAACAACGTAACAGGTGCTTGGGAAGCTTGGAGCGACACAGCCTCATCCCCCCTTACGGCAAATAGTCTACTTCCAAGTGATTCTGATGGCACCGTGAAAAAATATGCCAAAGGCGACTTGCGGATGCGAGCAACGGCTGTTTATCACTACGCATCTCCGACATCCCTCGGCTACAACCCAGACACGATTACTGGTGCCATCCAACCAGATCAAAAACCGTATGCCTGTGTTAGCAGTTACTATGACCCCAGCAATGCTTCTACAGCCAGAAATATTACCAGTGGCACTATAGGCACTGATGTCAGCACTGATGTCAGCGGGCAGGGTGCCAGAGCACCAAGCGGCGCACGAACACTGGGAAATCGGCCGGCATTCATCGGCTCCAACAATGGCATCACCTACCCAGCGACCATAAGAACCAGACCCCCCGGGAAGTCTACTCCCGTTAATGGCGTGCTGACTGGTGGAGAAGCGGTTTTGGATATGCAAGCCAGCTTAGTCTTCCCCGACGGTCGGTTTGCCAACGGGCCATTGAGAACAGCCCTGCTGGTACCTGAAGCTGGTCGCACACTAGCACAAAAAGCTGCGATCGACTCAACGTTCTGTGCTCTCGACATTCTCGCCGGGAGGATTACTCCCGATCCCACACTGATTCCTCACGGAGCAATTCAAGAAGTAGCATTTTTGAATGGCAGAGAAATTAAGGCTGTCGAACGTGACAACCCTCTTACCACAGTTAACGAAGCCTTTACGCTCAGCAGTCCTCTGCCTCCAAGCCCTCAAGCAGCAACATTAAGAGTCAATTACAACCAGCCGCTAGAAGAACGAGAACCCTTAGAAATTCGTGCAACTCAGCTAAATATCAGAGCTTTGCGCCAAACACCAAAACCAGTTGCTGGAGAGTGGTTGCTGCCCAACAGCGGGATTATCTACGCAAGTCGGGACGATGCTCTGCCCGATCGCAGCGCTCGATCGGGTACTCCAGTCACTGGGCTTGACGAAGCCACGAGCAAAAGAGTCAGTCCCTCAGACTCCACCCTCGACCCCAGTCGCAAGCCAAACGGTATTCTCTTGATTAACGGTAACTACCTGTTTCGCGGTGGTACTACTCCCAATGACCCTCCGGCAAGGGTAACTAGCGTAGCAGATGTAGTGAAGGAAAAAGGTCTGACCTTAGTATCGAATTTGCCCGTCTACATCCAAGGCGAATTTAACACCCACGGCCGAATCCCCGCCCCAACTCCCGGTGTCCCGTCGCCAGGTGTTATCCAAGTTGAAGAATTTACAAATATTGTGAATGGAACTTGGGGAAACTTTTACCAGCGCACTAAAGCTCAACTAGATCCCAACTTTGCTTGTCGCGCTGGCGACCCCAGACTCCCTAATTGTGGTGGCGACTACTGGAGACCGGCAAATGTTCTGTCAGATGCTGTTACCCTCCTGTCGGCAAACTATCGTTTTGGTTTCCGCAACGAAGGAGATTTTGACCTGCGAAATAATGCGGGGGCTGAGGCCGTACTGCGCCGCAGACAAAGAGGCTTTTTCAACAACAACTTTGTCACTAACGGACTTTCCAGCGGAGCGTTTTCAAATAACGGTATTTTAGTAGGTGAGACTGGTGCTAGCGCTACACCGCTTACAGACGCTACCTACGCTGGTGCACCTGGCACCTTTACAAGTTCTTACTTCAACAACTTTGTGACTCCCGTTCAACGGCGCGGGGCATTCCCAGAGTATGTGATGGAAGTTTGCACAAGATTGCCAGTTTCTGAGTGTAGCGATGCTGACTGGTTTGTCGATCTAAGACCTGGAAACGAACAGACGGCATTCCAAGCACTCCTTGTGAGTACGAATTATGTCCCACCTGCAACTGGTGCTTCTTTTCAAGCTGGTTCAACATTCGATCCCCCGCTTCCAGCATTACAAAGATTCCCCCGTCGCGTCGCTTTCGCAAGAAATGCGGCTGGAGGGTTATTAACCCCCGACACTCCACAACCTTTGGCGATTACTGGAGGTGCAGGTGGTAATATTGCGCCTGTTGCTCCCGGAGCTAATCCTCCCCCTCCCTTTGCAGACCGAGATAATTCTCTGTGGTTTGCGGCCGGGCTACCTGGGGCGGCACCAGTTTTTAACAGTAATAACCGCGCCTATGTGGTAAATACCGCCGCTGCTACCCCCCCCAACACAGATGGCAGCAATACACCGCTACCAGCCTTAATAACCGGACCAATACCAGAACCCCCAGTCCTACCTTTAGCAACGCAGCTAAATGGAACGCAGCCGCTATTAATGCCCTTATTACAGATCCTAGATGTGACAGGTACAGCTAGTCGTTTTCCCGGTCCCGAAATTTCGAGAGAAACCGGATGGATATCACAAGCTGGAAATACAACTTTCAATCTGATCATGGCAACTGGCGATACTCCCTCTGTAAACATCGATGGCGCAGTCGGCGACCAAAACGGCGGCTTACAAAACTTGCCCAGATTCTTGGAAAGCTGGTTTGGGGGATTTACTACTAATATCAAGGGTTCTTTTATTCAGCTAAACCGCAGCGCCTTTAGCACAGCACCCTATCAGCCGATCCTCGGAGCAACTCCACCAGGTTCAGTCGCAAACATAAAAAGCGTGTTCGGTCTGTCCACTGCTCCTTCCCTATCCCCCATACCCTCACGAAGTTCAACCGTATATAGAACTCAGGGTACAGGAAATTTTGCTTACTTCGCCCCGCCGAATCGGAACTGGGGTTATGACGTGGGCTTGTTACCTCAGCCGCCGGATTTATTCACTCAAAAGTTCACTACTCCTCCTTCCAAGACTCAACCGGCCGAGTTCTTCCGAGAAGTGCCTCGAAACGACGAGTGGGTGAAAACTTTGATGTGCGGGATTCGCGACGATGGCAGTCTTAATGGTGGTTCGACGCCGGCTACTTCCAGTCGTCCCACTGACTGCCCACAACAGCTCTAACTCCCCTAACTTTCCACCGCGCAATTACTGGAGTCCTAATTATGAAACGACAACCACAGCAAAATTTATCCCAGTCGCGAGACGGTGGCTACACGATTATCGAGTCATTGGTAGCGATGATTGTCGTTTCGGTGCTGATGATTGCGATCGCCCCGGTGATGGCCTTCTCAGTAGCAACTCGCGTACAAGCGCGGCGGGTGGAACTGGCCACACAGGCGGCGAGAGCTTACATCGACGCTCTCAGGACTGGGGCGATAAGACCAACAGGTTCAACCCCAGCGAGCCTGCCAGGATTTCCTAAACCAGATACTGCTGTTCCTCCTGCCGTTCCTGCCGCTCCTACAAACCGTAATGATTTATACTGCGGAAAACCAGATTGTAGTGGCACTGGTAGTAGCCAAGAGTTTCTTGTTCAGGGTCTTCGTTCTCCTGGTACCAATCCGACAGACACAGGCTACTCTTTAACTGTTCGCGTTTACAGAGCCGATGGTGCGCTACCTTTTGTGACAGGACAGCAATCTGTTGCCAATTCCGGGCTGGGCAACCCTAAAGCGCCTTTGGTGGAAATGAAAACAGAAATTCCTGCTTCTACAGTACCAGGTTCCTATGGATCGCTCTGCTCGCGCATCATAGATCCTAAAACCGGTGCGATTAGCACCACTGCGTGTAAATAACTAATCAAAATCCTTGTTAATAAAAAATGTTCCCTACCACTCGGCAAAGGAAGAAGTAAAAATGAAAACTTTACTCAGGTTGCTTCTGAAAAGTCAGCACCAGCGAAACCGCTCTGAGCCAGCTCAAAGAGAAAAGGGCATGACCCTGATCGAGCTATTGATCGGAACAGTTATGGCATTTTTAATCATCACGCCGATGCTCAGCTTTGTAGTCGATATGCTGAATACCGACAGGAGAGAACAAGTCAAGTCAAACACCGAGCAAG
The DNA here is from genome assembly GCF_020738035.1 of Microcoleus sp. PH2017_28_MFU_U_A. NCBI lineage: Bacteria > Bacillati > Cyanobacteriota > Cyanophyceae > Oscillatoriales > Microcoleaceae > Microcoleus > Microcoleus sp. PH2017_28_MFU_U_A. The sequence goes on along the minus strand of NZ_JAEQCX010000146.1, from coordinate 12,522 downwards.
ACATTCAGGCGGCCGTTGATTTCATCGCCCAAGATTTGAGTCAAGCTATTTATATTTACGATAATAATCCTGCTACCACAAATACCGCTACAGGCATCCCTGCAATACGGACTTTCCTGCCCGTCCCCCCCGACCAAAATAACACCCCTATTCTGGTATTTTGGAAGCGCCAGCAGCTCAAAAATTCTCTTCCTATAGCGGGTGGTATACCAAAAGATTGCGCTGACAACACACCACTGACTGGCGCAGGTGCCTGCAACGATAGCTATGTTCTATCATTAGTTGCGTACTACCAAGTTAGCGACACCGATCCCATTTGGTGTCAGCCTTCAGGAGGCACGTGTCCTACCCGTATTGTTCGATATCAAATTCAGGACGGACTGAAAAATCCTGCTAAATCTGCAAATCCAGATCCAGCACAACGCTATTTTTCTGATGGCGAACTAAAAAATCCTGACGGGCAAAAGCTCAGTAAGGCCTTTAACATAGGTACTACCGCTCTGCCAGGTTTTGACATCAGTAATCCAACTCAAAGGGTAACGAACCCAGGACTTCCTTGGGAGCGCATTGATGTATTAGTTAATTACCTCGATCGCACAAACCCAGGGCCACCACCCACTCAATGTACCACTGCTTTAGGGAATCCCATTACCCAAGTTGGAACCCAAACGCAAGCAATCGCAGAAGATCAACTAAAAATACACAATCCCACCAATACCAGCTTCTACGCTTGTGTTGATACATCTAAAAATTTAGCCAGAGTTACGATCAGAGGAAACAGCCTGCGCCGCCTTCAAGCCAACGGTGTTGACTATGCTGACAGCAGGTCGGCATTTTTCCCCACAGCAACTGTGCAAGTACAAGGTTTGGGGGCGCGAGGAAAATAATCGATGTCTGAAACACATTTCCGAATCGCTGACTAGCAGATAAAACAGGAAAGTAAAATGAAAACCGCAATATTATTAAAACTTTTGCAGAGTTGTGACAACACAGCAACTCCCAATTTCCCAAAAACTAGATCCAGAAAGGGCGATAATGGATTCACCATTTTAGAATTGCTCGTGGTAGTGATTATGTTAGGTATATTGGCTTCGATCGCCGCTCCGGGCTGGTTGGGCTTCATCAACCGACAAAGAGTCCGCACTGTGAACGATCGCGTTTTCCAATCATTGCGACTTGCACAAAGCGAAGCAAAGCGAACTAAGAGCCCAGTCACAATTACATTCGATACATCTGTCGCGCCAAAAGTTACGTTTATTCCGGCACTACCCACTGGTGGTAGCGAGCAAAAATTAGATGGTGGAGGCGAAATCAAACCCGGTACTATTCAACTTACCTTTAGTAAACCTGATTCTACTGATCCTAAAAAATCCTCCATCACTTTTGATTACCAAGGCAATCCAGATAAGACTTCATTTATAGTCGCAGTTTCTACTGTTAACGGTGGTGGTAAGCAATGTGCGATCGTGGAAACTATCATAGGAGGAATGAGAACTGCCGATCAAGCAACTGATTGCCCGACGCTACCCTAGTTTTCAATAAGTTTCATCGTTAATCAAGATATGTCTAATACATGAGAATTGCGAATTATATTATCGATCTCCCTTTAGCGGCATTTATAATTTTTTTATTATTAATTATCGTTGTCACAAAAAAACGTCTTAAAAACGACGAGTTCTATACATTAGTGATTAGCATACTACTATCTTTTCTATTAGCAGAAGGAGTTTGTAGACTTTTAAATATAGGGGATTCTAGGATAGTTATATGGAAGGAGGATCGTGTTCAAGGGCAAATATATGCTTATCAACCCAATGGAAAGCTATTATATACTTACCCAGACAATCCTCGAAGATATTTTAATGAAAAAAATGAAGTGTCAGGAACCATAAATGCCAAAGGATTTCGGGGGTTGGATCGAGCCTTTGAGAAAGCTAATGGTATAACCAGGATAGCGTTCCTAGGTGATTCATTTACCCTTGGGATGGGTGTAAAAGATAACGATACCTTACCAGTAAGTGTTGAAGACGCAATACAATCCAAATATCCCAACACCCAGGTTCTAAATTTTGGTGTGTCAGGAACATCCACCAAAGAACAAATCAAGTTGGTTGAGGAATATGTAATAAAATTCAAACCAGACGTAGTAGTAATCGTAGTATTTTTGAACGATGCAGACAGAACAGGCACAATTAACTTTATCTCTAGACCAAAGGTACTGGCTCAAGTTAGAAAAAACTCGTTTTTTATCAACGCTTTGATCGGCAGCATTGAAAAACCTATTCTATATCAGGAAATGATTCGTCATTACCAAGATGGTTATTTAGAAGGTAGCCCCGGTTGGGAATCTGTCAAAACTGCGCTCAGGACAGGAAAAACGCTATCTAAAAAACAAAACTTCCAGCTTGTAGTTACAGTATACCCTGTACTCTTTAAACTAGATGATAGCTATCCATTCAGACATATTCACAAAATAATAGAAGACTATTGTGCGTCTTTGAAAATTCCGTTTGTCGATTTATTGAATGGATTCATTGGCCAACAGGATTCCAAGCTTTGGGTACACAAAACTGACCAACATCCCAATGAAGTAGCAAATAAAATTGCTGCCGGAGAATTATCAAAATTCTTTGAGAACAACGACTTAATGAAAAAGTAGCGCACCCAGTTCGATTTAAAACATACAAACTATGCAGCTAGAACTCAAGCAAATCACCGTACCACCAGGAAATCAACTATTGCTCAGAGACATCACCTGGCAAATGTTTGAAACCCTACTAACAGAATTGGGAGAAAGTCGCGCATCCCGACTTTCCTACAGCAAAGGAAGCTTAGAAATCATGGTTCCCCTACCCGAACACGAAACTGGCAAAGTCCTGATTGGTGACTTAGTGAAAATTATCCTTGAAGAATTAGAAATCGAATTTTGTTCTCTGGGATCTACTACCTTTAAAAATGAAAACATGGCTCAAGCTATAGAAGCTGACGACTGTTTTTACATCCAAAACGAAGCCGCAGTCAGAGGCAAAAACCGCATTGATTTAGCAACAGATCCACCTCCCGATTTAGCGATCGAAATTGACCTCACCTCCCGCACTCAGCTCAACAACTACGAAGCATTAGGAGTTCCCGAATTGTGGCGCTACAACGGCCGCAAGCTGGAAATTAGCGTATTGCAAGATGGAAAATATGTAAAGGGCGATCGCAGTCTCCAGTTTCCCAATTTCCCGATCGCCCATCTCATCCCCCAGTATATCCAACAAAGCAAAACAGCCGGCAGAAACGTCGCCATGAAAGCCTTTCGAGCTTTAGTACGATCGCAAATTTAGCAATTCGGGCGATCGACTCTCATCCCATAGGCTGGATCCCCCCTAACCCCCCTTCTTAAGGGGGGGACAAGAAATACTCTCAAAGTCCCCCTTCTTAAGGGGGATTTAGGGGGATCGAGACTCGGCAAGAAGGGGGGGGACAGGAGCCTGGTCAAAGTCCCCCTTCTTAAGGGGGATTTAGGGGGATCTTACCTAGGCGATCAACGAAAGATACAAAGGTTTTTAAGCGATTTATCCACAGCGGGCGATCGCATCAATACCCGCAATTTGTCCCAAAGGGCGATCCTCATCCACACCGCCCCTACCAGATCCTAATTTTTTATGTAAATTTTATTTAAGCGACCTATACAGTAACCACGCTCAAAGTTAAAATACTCCCAACAAAAATAGAGCCTTCCAGCTATTTTTTTTAAACAAAAAATCACTGAGTGTACTTACGTGTCAACAAATAAAACCCCCAAACGCAGATCCACAGCACCTAACGCCGGTTTTACAATGCTTGAGACATTGATAATTATCGCAATACTGGGGATATTTTGTGCGATCGCCAGCCCCTCTTGGCTAATGTTCATCAACAACCAGCGTTTGAAGGTATCAGTCGATCGGGCTTATTGGGCAATGGAACTTGCCCAAAGCAACGCCAAACGCGACAAAATTGCATGGCAATCCAGCTTCAAGCAAGTAGGAGAAAACCTACAAGTAGCAGTCCACAAAGCCGAGATTACACCAGCCCAAGTACCAGCCAACCAATGGAAAAATCTAGAATATCAGATTAGGATAAATCAAAATGACACAACATTGCGGAAGGTCAATGAGAACACAAATGAAGTAAAAGAAAATGGAACAGTCTGGCGAGCCATGTTCAATTACCAAGGTTGCCCAGTGTATAACAAAACTGACGAATGCGGCCTCACAAGCATTCTAGCAAAAGGAAACCTCACACTATCTCATCCAAATCTTCCAAAAGGCGATCGATGCGTCATCATCTCCACACTTTTAGGACATACACGCACCTCCGAAAGACAAAGAAAACCCAATCCAGACAATAACAAAAATAGATTCTGTTACTGAATTCAGTTACATCGAATTCGGCGATCGATATATCACCGATCAACCCAAAATCCCGGCGGTTGAAACCGCGTCTACACAAACAAAACCCGCCTCCGCGGGTTGAAGAGTCAATCGCACATTTCTCTCAAATTCCATATTTCTTCGTCCGCGGAGGCGGACATCGTTTGTGTAGGCGCGGTTTCCAACCGCCGGGATTTCTCAAATTCCATATTTCTTCGTCCGCGGAGGCGGACATGGTTTGTGTAGACGCGGTCCGCGGAGGCGGACATGGTTTGTGTAGACGCGGTTTCCAACCGCCGGGAATTTCAACTCAAATTCCATCATATTTCTTAGTCCGCGGAGGCGGACATCGTTTGTGTAGACGCGGTTTCCAACCGCCGGGATTTCTCAAATTCCATCATATTTCTTAGTCCGCGGAGGCGGACATCGTTTGTGTAGACGCGGTTTCCAACCGCCAAGATTTCTGCTTCCTACTTCTTACTCGGCGCAATCTTCTCAATATTAATCAGCGCCTCCATCACCGACTCCACAATCGGCGCCGCCACAACTCCCCCCGTACCACCACCCTTAGGCTCATCAATCACCGCCAGCACCACATACCGAGGAGCCTCCACAGGCATGATCCCCACAAAGCTAGTAATAATCGCCTTATCAGAATAACCCCTACCAGCACTAGCTTTTTGAGCCGTTCCCGTTTTCCCAGCAATCCGATACCCAGGAATTTGTGCAGCTTTCCCCGTACCACCATCCACCACAGTTTCCATCATTTCCAAAACCTTCTTGGTAGTTTGTGGCGAAAAAACCTGCTTCGGAACAGCCCTCGGCAGCTTCCAAAAAGGTTGACCTTCGCGATCGAAAAGTCCCCGCACAACATGAGGAGTTACCAACTTGCCACCGTTAGCCAAAGCCCCATTAAGCTGCACCAACTGCATCGGAGTAATAGAAAAACCTTGACCAAAAGCAGTAGTAGCAACTTCCACCGGAGAATTGATAAATTGCTCTCGATTTTTAAGCTGACTCGTTACTTCAAAAGGCAAATCTGTACCCGCAGTTTGTCCCAGTCCCAATTTTTCTAAAGCTTGATAGTAAAGAGAAGATTTCATCGTGTTCATTATGTGAACCATCCCCACATTACTAGAATGTTTCAAAATCTCCGTAACAGTCGAAGGGCCGCGGGCGCCTGCTTGTTTGTAATCGGAATTTTGGATAGTCCAGATATCCATATAAATCCGACCTTCGTCGTTAAACACAGTGTTAGGTTTGACCGCACCGGCTTCCAGGGCGATCGCCACATTAATCGGTTTAAAAGTCGAACCAGGCTCATAAACATCAGTTACAGCCCAATTTTTATAGCGCGACAAATCGAAATTAAAATATTGATTCGGATCGTAGGAAGGTTCAGCCACCACCGACAGCAACTCGCCGTTTCGGGCATCCATCACAATCACCGCGCCCCGCTTCGCCTCATATTTCAGCATTTTCTCCTTCAGAGCAATCCGGGCCGCCCGCTGCAAGCGACTGTCGATCGTCAATTGCAATTTCAAGTCATCAAGCTGCACAAAACCCGCCGTCAGTCGATCGGGAAGCCAACGCCCGTCGATCGACTTACTAAATTGAATCGACGGCATCGATCGTTCCAGCAAATTCTGCTGGCTGTATTCCACCCCCGCCTGTCCCTTCCGTTCCCCATCCACATAACCCAGAACATCCGCCGCCAACTCCTGCTGCGGGTAAAAACGCTGCTGCTGCCGCACCAACTCCAGCCCATCCACGGGACTATCTTTAATTTGCATCTGCCCCACGCGATCCGCCACCTCTTGAGCCAAAGAACTAGCAATCGTAATACCACTTTCTGCCAGATTAAACCTTCGCAGCAGTTCAGTTTCCGCCGTATTGCCAGGGGCTACTTCAATCGGCAGCATCGGAGCCAATTTAGCAGCAATCTCCGCCTTCGAGTGCTTGAACAACTTCGGGTGAGCGTAGAGAGTGTACACCTGTCTGTCGATCGCCAACACATTCCCCGCGCGATCGACGATCGGGCGTCTCGGCACAAACGGCTTCGTTTTGAGAGTTTGCTGCTGAAGAGCCTGTTTGCGTAGCGCCGGAGCTCGCGTCACCTGCAAATAAAACAAATTTACAGCTAGCCCCAGCCCCCCGAGCATCAACACCACCCACACAACCCACAAGCGGAACTTGTTGCGTTTTAAACGCTCCAGGGGTGGCCGAGGCGGGCTGCTAGCCGTAGCCGCAACTCTGGGTTTGACTGGTTTGCCCCACCAAGTGCGTGAAGCGTAGCTATCCCGTAGGGAATCGCTCGACGCTTTTGGACGTTTAAAATTCGGCGATCTGTAGCGGTCAAAACGGGGATCGTAGCTCATAGCATTCCAAATTCACCAACAAGTTCTACCATTTTAGATTTTAGATTTTAGATTTTAGATTTATGAATTGAATAATTGAAGAATTGCGAATAATTTATAAATATTAAATTGGGATTTGCTGCTTACTGTAGCATTATTTTTTTGAACTTCTCTTTATTATTTTCAAATAATATTTGAAAACTTTAACCGAGGGTAGGTAGGGCCAAAATCGATCGGCACTTTCACAAAAATCAAACCCGAAGCAAGACCCTCGGACACATCCCCAAGAGGGCCCTCTCCGCGTTGACATTGCCCAAAAACGGGTACCGCAGCCCCGACAGACAATGTTTGTGCATCCCCAAATTTTAGACTCAAGATTCAAGCCTCCAGATTCACGGCGCTGCGAGTCAATCTAAAATCTAAAATCTAAAATCTCAAATCGACATTGCCTCAATAGCCCAGCGGCGTTTCCCCACCCGATCGCTTCTTGAGAGCAGGTTCTTCGGAATTTGGTGCCGCCGCACCGGGCGATCGGTTTTCCGGGGCCGGGCGCAAGAAAATCGTGTCCGCAGGCTTCTGTGCAGCCAAACCGGTTTCTGGATTTTCAGCTTCTTTAGCAAGTTGGTGTTTCAAGACTTCGCTAGCAGCACTCAACTGCTGTTCGCCCCGGCGCAGAGTTTCCAGCTTTTGATACTCTTGACTCCAGCGCTGCTCGCCGTAAACAGTCAAACCGTAGAGAGTCAGAGCGCCGCCCAACAGCAGCACCAATGCGGCCCAGGAGGCGCGCTCCACCCGCAGGAGCGATCGCAGCCACATCGGATGCGACTGGCGATCGGGCATCACTTTCAGCACCGATCCTTGCGCGCGAGGTTTGGCCTGTTCGTCCGCTGGGGAGTAGTTAGGCAATTGGGGCCCAGTTTTTGCCCGTCTAGCTCGGGCAATAGAAGTAACTTTGCTTTTGGCGGCGTCTGTGGTGGGCTTGCCGGTCGATCGGGAGCGGCGGGGAGAATCCGGGGATCTGATAGCAGCGGTCATAGAGTTCACCAATACTTTTATAGAGGGGCAGCTTCAGCTTGAGTGAGGTTAGGAGTTTTTGCGGTTGCCGATCGCCAATTTCTGGAAATCTCGGTTATCCTTACCAAAGATACCTCACAAACCAACCAACCCATCCTACCACTGGTCTCTTTGACTTCTAGATTTGCCAAAAAAATGAATTTTTTGCCGGTTCGCCAGAATCAATGTGAAATTTATTAATAAATGCAGTATTGTAATCAACGAGCGAATCGTCGATCTATTCGTGCCAGCATTGTTTCTCAAGTACACTATTCCCTTCCTTGCGATGGGTTTTGAATGTTAAGGAGTGTTTATGAACAAGGGATTAATTCGTTTGACTTTGGTAATTGGCATTGCAGCAGCCCTCGGCGCTTGCGGCGGTGATGCCGGCAGTGGCGGTGGCGCTAGCCCCACTCCTGGTGGCGGTACTACTCCTCCTCCTGTTTCTGCTCCAGCAACACCAAAGGAAAGTCCAAAGGCTACTCCTGGCGCTGAAAAGTCTCCTGGGGCTGAAAAGTCTCCTGGGGCAGACAAGCCTCCAGCAGGCGGTGCTTCTCCCTCTCCTAAAAAGCCCTAACTAGGCGATCGCGGAGTAAAACCCCAACGGGCCTAGCCTCAAGGGTGAAAAATGGTTCGCTCTTCGCATTTTTCAATCTCATCAGTCTAGGCCTCAAGTTGGGTGTTATTTTTTGTCAGATGCTTTTACTACAGTTCAGTACCTCCCCTTACTGCCGCAAAGTCCGCTTAGCGCTGGGTTACAAGGGCATCCCCTTTCAAGTAGAAAATTTGACTCCGGGCCTGCACGTTTTGAAACTCAAGCCTCTCACGGGGGGTTTGAGGACAGTGCCGGTACTGCTGCCTCAACTTGAAGGTCAACCAGGGGCGATCGCAGACTCGACGCAAATTTTCCACTGGATCGAGTCTAGTTTTCCTTCAACGCCGCTGTTGCCGGCAGACGAGAGTTTGCAAGCAGAGGCTTGGATGCTGGAAGACTGGCTCGATGAAAGCATCGGCATTGCCACTCGATTTGTTTACTACGAGTTTCGCGCCGGTGCGGGCAAGGAAATCGACCCGTCTGTTTTGAGCCAGTTAGTGATTCAGTTGGCGCGCCGCCAGTTCGGCATTAACCACGCTTCGGCAAAACTCGCCGAGTTGCGCCTGAGCGCTGCTTTAGGCCTGTTGCAGCGTCGCTGGCAAGATGGTTCCTATTTGGTAGGCGACTCCTTGAGCGTGGCAGATATTACTGCTGCCGCGCTGCTGAGTCCTTTAGCTTTGATTCCTCAATACCAGGTTGAGTATCCTTGGCTGTTGGAGCGCATTGCCCAAATTCACGAAGTTTGCGGCGAAACCCTGCCTCCGGGATTTTAAAAGATACCTGTCGGGCGATCGCCCCAGCCTGAAAATTCCACTAATTAATCAACATTGAGTTCTCGGCCAAACTCACCCACCTTGACCACCTTGGTTTGGCACATTAACCATAATTTGCCAAAACTTTATATCACACAGGTTAAAAAAAGTCAAGGATATTATCTAAAAAATATAAATTTTTCAATTTGTTTTAATATTTCTATACTTAGATGTTAGCCCTTAGCAGTAAAAGCACAGCTTGGTCGCCAGCAAGGCAAGAGCGCGCGCAAGGGTTGCAGTAAGCGTGGTAGCATTAGCGATCAAAAATGTATCCAAATGTAAAGTGCAGCTCCGCTCTAGGTTTTGAAAGCCGCCATTTAGTCAAAAGATTGAGGTAAGTAGTTTTATGCCCGCGACCGTCCCCTTTGAACAGATAGACCGGATTGTTTGGAATCAGCACCACGATCCATTTGAAGTGCTAGGCCCCCACGCGATCGAAGAAAATGGCAAAAAAGTCTGGGTCGTCCGAGCTTATCTGCCGAATGCCGAAGCAGTATCGGTAGTTTTGCCTGAAGCGAGGGCCGAATACCCGATGAAATCAGAGCATCACCATCACTTTTTTGAATGTACGATCGACACCCCAGAACTAGCAAACTATCAACTGCGAGTCAAAGAAGGGGAACACGAACGCTTTATCTACGACCCCTACGCCTTTCGATCGCCCAAACTCACAGAATTTGACCTTCACCTATTCTCAGAAGGCAACCACCACCGGATTTACGAAAAACTAGGAGCCCACTTCACCGAAGTAGACGGCATTACAGGAGTATATTTTGCAGTTTGGGCTCCAAATGCCCGTAACGTCTCAGTCTTAGGAGATTTCAACCTGTGGGACGGCCGCAAACATCAAATGCGGAAATCCCAAAACGGCATCTGGGAATTATTCATTCCGGGACTATCCTACGGAACTCACTACAAATACGAAGTGAAAAACCAAGACGGACATCCCTACGAAAAGTCCGACCCCTACGGTTTCCAGCAAGAGGTACGGCCCAAAACAGCCTCAATAGTCACCGACTTAGATACCTACACTTGGCACGATAGCGCTTGGATCGAACAGCGGCGGCACACAGACCAACTGACGCAGCCGGTTTCGGTTTACGAATGCCACATCGGTTCTTGGCTGCACGCGGGTACAGCCGAACCTGCCGTACTGCCAAACGGAGAAATACAACCAGCAGTTGCCGTTTCGGAACTGAATCCGGGGGCGCGCTTTTTGACTTACCGCGAATTGGCCGATCGGCTAATTCCCTACGTCAAAGACTTAGGATTCACCCACATCGAAATGTTGCCCATTGCCGAACATCCCTTCGACGGTTCCTGGGGCTATCAAGTAACAGGCTATTTCGCCCCAACATCCCGCTACGGCACACCAGAAGATTTCATGTATTTTGTTGACCAGTGCCACGCCGCAGGGATAGGCGTACTGGTAGATTGGGTGCCGGGACATTTCCCCAAAGACGGTCACGGTTTAGCCTTCTTTGACGGAACTCACTTGTACGAACACGCCGATCCCCGCAAGGGCGAGCACAAAGAGTGGGGAACCCTAGTATTTAACTACGGCCGCAACGAAGTGCGGAATTTCCTAGTATCAAATGCTCTGTTCTGGTTTGACAAGTATCACATCGACGGCATTCGCGTAGACGCAGTAGCCTCGATGTTGTACTTAGATTACTGCCGCGAACCCGGAGAATGGCTGACCAACCAGTACGGTGGACGCGAAAATATCGAGGCGGCAGATTTTCTGCGCCAGACAAATCACGTCATTTTTAGCTATTTCCCAGGCGCATTGTCGATCGCCGAAGAATCTACCTCTTGGCCGATGGTATCTTGGCCGACTTATGTAGGCGGTTTGGGCTTCAACCTGAAATGGAACATGGGTTGGATGCACGATATGCTCGACTACTACCACATGGATCCGTGGTTCCGGCAGTTCCACCAGAACAACATAACTTTTAGTATGTGGTACAACCACAGCGAGAATTTTATGTTGGCTTTGTCCCACGATGAAGTTGTCCACGGCAAGGCCCACATCATCGGGAAAATGCCAGGGGACGAATGGCAAAAGTTTGCAAACGTGCGGTGTTTGTTTACCTTTATGTTTGCCCATCCCGGAAAGAAAACCATGTTTATGGGGATGGAGTTCGGCCAGTGGCAAGAGTGGAACGTTTGGGGCGATTTGGAGTGGCAGTTGCTGCAATTTGAGCCACACCAAAAGTTGAAGCTATTTTTCAAGGATTTGAACAATTTGTACCGCAGCGAAACGGCACTTTACAGTCAAGATTTTGCTGAGGATGGGTTTGAGTGGATTGATTGCAGCGACAACAGACACAGCGTGGTGGCCTTTGTGCGCCGCGAGAAGGATGGCGATCAGTTTGTGATTACTGTGTGCAATTTTACGCCACAGCCACACTCTCACTATCGCGTCGGAGTGCCGGAACCGGGTTTCTATACGGAGTTGTTTAACAGCGACGCGCGGGAGTACGGCGGCAGCAATATGGGGAATTTGGGAGGTAAGTGGACTGATGAGTGGTGGTTCCACAACAGCGCTTATTCGATCGACTTGTGTTTGCCGCCTTTGGGTGTGTTGATCTTAAAGATCGATCGGGAAAAAACAGGAGCAAAATCTCAAGAGTTTTAAGTTGTGAGAGTTTTGAGTTAACAATCAAAACTTGATTAAGCATCAAACTTTGAGGTTATTCAGAAACCCGGTTCTTCAAGAAACCGGGTTTTTTCTGTAACTCCATATAGCAAAGTTTCTTGTTTGAAGGAGAGAAAAATCGGCTCGCGATTTCAAATCGGGTAACTGCGGAATTATTCAACCACAGAAGAAGCAGAGAAAGAGGAGAGAAATTTATCATTCCCATGCTACCGGATTCGAGATCCCAGAAAAACTCGGTGTTGCAGCGACGGCATCTGGCGGCGGACTTGTTTTAGTCGATCGCGAGTTATCGGCCGTTCATCTTCGGCAAAAAAAAACCTTAATGAATTTCGCTAGTTTTTTCGTGTACGAACGTACACAATTACGCGACCGAATAAAAACTATTCAGCTCAAATCCGGTAACTGCGGAATTATTCAACCACAGAAGAATCAGAGAAAGACGAGAGAAAATTATCATTCCGATGCTAACGGATTTGAGCTGAAATAGCGGTTTTATACTTTTTCTCTGGTTCAAATTCACCACGCCTGACAGGGCTGGGTTTTCTAGCCCACATTCCGCAGATGTGGGTCGGATTTTTTTATCAGTTGTGAAAACTTGGAAGCCAAACGCTTTTGGGCTGAAATTATGCAGTGTTAGCCTTAC
>NZ_JAEQCX010000014.1:0-1294 GCF_020738035.1 Microcoleus sp. PH2017_28_MFU_U_A | reverse complement strand
TTATCAAAAAATTGGGTTTAAAACCCCGTCCTTAAGGACGGCTTTAATTTTTTGGTAAATTTTACTGAGCCTGTTAGAATGGAATAGTAAAACAAACGACAAACAATGAAAGCAAGATTCCAATACAGATTCTATCCTACCACTCAACAACGCCAAAGTTTAGCGCAGTTGTTTGGTTGTGTGAGAGTTGTTTGGAATGATGCCTTAACTCAAAGCAAGTCAGGAAAATATCCCGGCTACAACACTCTATCCAAGTCTCTAGCTCTATCTAAAAAGACAGAAGAGAGAGCATGGTTAAAAGATGTGTCATCCGTGCCATTGCAGCAATCCCTCAAACAATTAGATGTTGCTTACAAAAACTATTTTGACTCCCTAAAAGGGAAGAGAAAAGGTAAAAAACTCGGTCAACCAAGGTTCAAAAAAAAGACTAACAGTCAATCTGCAACTTTTGTCAAATCGGGTTTCTCTATCAAAGGTGAGTCCGTGTATCTGGCAAAAATCGGAAATGTTAGTCCTATTTGGTCGAGACAACTGCCGTCAGACCCTAGCTCTGTCACAGCAATCAAAGATTGTGCCAACCGTTATTTCCTGAGCTTTGTTGTAGAGATTAATTCCGATATTGTCGAAGCTAAAAACCACAGCATCGGCATCGATCTGGGTATTAAAACCTTTGCAGTGATGAGCGACGGAACATCAGCTAAAAGTCCAAGCTACAAACAGTTAGACCGAAAAATTCGCAGACTGCAACGCAAGTTGGCAAGGCAGCCCAAAGACTCAAAGCGCCGAAACAAAACTCGCATTCAGATTGCGAAACAGTACAATCAAATTGGGGATACCCGTAAAGACTTTCTGCACAAACTATCGACCAAAGTTGTTAGTGAGAATCAAACTATTATTTTGGAAGATTTGAATGTGTCGGGCATGGTCAAAAATCGGAAACTGGCGAGAGCAATTAGCCAACAGGGATGGTACGAGTTTAGGGCTTTGTGCGAGGCTAAGTCTGAAAAGTTTGGCAGAGAGTTTAGGGTAATTAGTCGCTGGGAACCAACAAGTCAAATCTGTTCAAATTGCGGTTTTAGATGGGGGAAATTGGATTTAAAAATCCGCTCGGTTCAATGCTTGAATTGCGGTATCGAACACGATCGCGATGAGAATGCAGCCAAGAATATAAACAAAGTCGGGATAGGGCATTGCCACGACTCTAAACGGACACAGAGAGAAGGTAAGACCACTTGTGGCACATCTCCGTGAAGTGTCAAGAATCCCCGCGCGTTCACGCCGGGGAGTATGTCAA
>NZ_JAEQCX010000013.1:0-1295 GCF_020738035.1 Microcoleus sp. PH2017_28_MFU_U_A | reverse complement strand
ACCTCTGCCTAAAGGCGAGAGGATTCTTGCTTCAGTGGGATTCCGACGAATTTACCCTCGGCAAGCATCTTGACCGTATGCCCTACGGCTGCAAGTCCTCTAATTAGAACTACTTGAGCTGCTGCAACATCTCTATCGGTTGTATAACCGCAATTTGAGCAAGTATGAGTACGCTCAGCAAGCTCTTTTTTGCCTGTTGCGACACCACAATTTGGACAAATCTGACTGGTTTTCTTAGCATTCACTTTTTGGAAGTACACCCCGCGTTTCCAACAGGTTTGTTCCAAAATAGTGAAAAATTGACCCCATCCAGCGTCTAAGCAGTGCTTGCCCAGCATCCCTCTGGATAGTCCAACTAAATTTAAGTCCTCAACAAATACCATCCCCACATCATTGCAAATTTGATGAGAGATTTTGCGATGCCAATCTGAGCGACAATTAGCAACGTATTCGTGCAAAAGAGCAACTTTTTTTTGAGCTTTGCGCCAATTATTTGAGCCACTGCGCTTTTTACTCACACGTTTTTGCAGCAATTTCAGCTTGCGTTCTGCGTCTATAAAAAACCTTGGCCGCTTGACTAAAAGACTATTAGAAGTTGCTATGAAATTCGTTAGTCCGACATCAATTCCTAGGGAATTTCCGTGTGGCACTACGTCGGGAATTTTTACATCCCATTGAACGGTCAGCATTAGATACCAGCCGGATGCACGATTTACTACCCGTGCCTGCTTAATAATTCCACCATCGGGAATCGCTCGGGATTGCCAAAATCTTACCCAGCCAATTACAGGCAGTTTGACACTACTATTTTGAATTGGGTTTAAACTTAGTTGTGGAAACACAAAAGACCTCATGGTTCCCCTTTTTTTGAATCGGGGAAATCCGTGGTTTTGTTCCCACATACTTACAAATGCCTTTTCTAGTCGGCGCAGCACTTGTTGTAAAGCTTGAGCATTGATACGTTGTAATGCAGGGCTGGTTTTCCTGTATGCAGTTAAGGCTTTACATTGAGTTGAGTAAGTTGGTCTGGGTGTGTCAGCTCTGATGATGAATTCCGAGCGCAGGGAACAAGCGTCAATCCGACATTTTCGGGAATTATACCAATCTTTACGTTCTTGCAGGGCATAATTATATACCTTGCGACATTGTTCCAACCAATCCTCAAATATTGCTACTTGTGTTTTTGTGGGTTTCAATTTGAATTCATAAGTCAGATTGAACACTTGCATCACCTCCTTGTTTGATTTTACCCAATTTCTACAAAATGGCAACAGGATTTCTAGAATAAAGTAGTC
>NZ_JAEQCX010000012.1:0-1303 GCF_020738035.1 Microcoleus sp. PH2017_28_MFU_U_A | reverse complement strand
TGTCCTCAAGCGATGCTGTAACGTCACCTACTAAAAGGGCTATTCTGTGTCGAAATTCCGTTAGTCTATTGCTTTCTATTGCATCAAATACTAGCGGGACAATCAGACCTGCAATCACTTGCCGAACATATTCTTCATCGAAAACGACGATTCGTGCTTGTTGCGGTTCAGTGTGCGTGCTCTCATTCAGTAAGTGACAAACTTTGATATGCCGATAGCCGTCGGGTTCTAGCATCGTCAAATTTAGTGGGTGAGAAACTAAACGAATTTCTCTCCAGTTAAAAACTGGTACATCGGCAATTGCGGGCGCTGCGGTGTCATTTGTCATTGTTTTGGATACGATATTTTTCAAAGTTTTTGACTGTCTTTGTCAATTCTGCGACCGACAATGTAGGCGGACATTTTGCACCAAATAAGCGTTGAGGCTTTTCCGTGACTATCAGTAATTGTGCTGCGATAGAAGGGTGCAGAAGCTCCAATACTTTCAATTTGCAGCGTGCTTCTGGTGTTAAGAATCCCTTGGCTTCTACATAAAAGAAGTTATAAACAAGGAAGTCGCACACATATGTTAGGCGCCCTGTATTTCCCGTCGTATCTTTAAGGATAATTTTGGATTGAAGTCCAACATTATCAACACCAACCATCTGGACTAATTCGCGATAAACCCTGTATTCCCATTTACTGGCAAATCGGACAATATGCTTAGCCAGAGCGCCCGTAGTTGGGCGTTGATCTAAAACAATTCCAGCTTTAGTGCAGTAGTAGATAGAGGTGTTGTTGAATTTAGATTTTGAAGTATTAGCAATAATGTTTCTCCAATCCAGTTCGATTTGCTCGATGAAATGCGATATTAGTTTCATCAAAGAAATCGAACTGGATTGTTACAGTTCGTTACAATTAAGGCGTAGCCAATGTAACGCAAAACGTACTACGTACTTATGAAAAACTTTGTAAAGCTTGATGTACCGTACCTTTCACAATTGGACAACAAACGTAACCCAACTGGTAGTTGTAACGTCACTTCTGTTGCGATGTGCTTGCTGTGGGGGGGTGTGACACCACATCAGCAAGGGATACAGCTAGAAGATGAATTGTACGGATACATGGAGAAGCGACGCCTTGACAGACACTCACCACAAGATTTAGCTACTCTGGTGCGCGATTACGGCTTGAATGATAATTACACTGCTACGGCAACTATAGACGCCGTAAAGGCACATTTAAGCGAGGGTAATCCTTGTATTACGCATGGATACTTCACGGAATTTGGTCACATTATTGTGTTGACTGGTTACGACGAAAA
>NZ_JAEQCX010000145.1:0-15126 GCF_020738035.1 Microcoleus sp. PH2017_28_MFU_U_A | reverse complement strand
TATTCCTGTAGTTTTAGGACTGTGGACTAAAATTACTAACGTAGATGTCTAACATTGACTACTTTTGGGTAGCTTTGTCCAGGTTTTTACGAGCGGTTGATGCGAGGAAAAAGGGTGCAAGGTATGTCGAAGATAGCCATAACCATCTTGTTTTTTGAACCTGTTTACAATATTTGTACTTGATTCCGGGAAGCGGTGTCTCAGTCTAAGCGCACTCGCGATTGATGCTCCCGATAGCTTTGGTTCACGAGATTCCGGGTTTTGTGAAGATACCGCCACGTGCGCGTAAGGCTTCGGTGTGGGTTGTTGACGATCGCACCTGAAAAAAAATGTTGCTTGCTTCAAGACAACAGGCAGGACAAAATTCTTGCTTGACAAAAATGAGGCTAACTGCTAATAATATCAAACCCTAGAATGAAGCTTAAGTGCTTGAGGGGTATCACTACCACACTGTGATGTCGATCGCCGACTAATTTAAGGATTTCTGCATTTTGTGACAAAAACTCAACCTTTATCCGGGTATACACTGCCAGTATTTGCCTGTGCGGCCGCACTTGCAGCTTTGCGGTGCTTGCGCGTAGGTACTCAGTCTGTAGGTAGCGTATCAGTAGATTTACTGGAACCGCCAATTACGGCAGAAATTGCGATCGAACAAGCATCTGTACTCAAAACTGGTACAGCTTTAGGCGTGACTCGCTCCGATCCGGGAGACAACCTCGATCTGACTCGCAATACACCCGTTTGGGCAATGGTGGAATTGCTCGGAGAGGCGGAGGGAGAGGGGGAGCAGATTGTGATTGTCGGGGGCGAGGGAATTGGACATCACAAAGTAGGTGGTGGAGCGGCAATCTATGATTACGCGATGCGACTGCTGCGATCGAATCTGAGCCGAGAACTCGCACCGGGAGAAAGAATTACTGTCACCCTAATTCTGCCGTCAGGGCGCCAACTCGCCACCCGCACTTCTAACGAAGCTTTCGGCGTCGTCGAAGGACTTTCGCTGCTGGGTACAACTGGGATTTCTCAACCCCTGAGTGCCCCCGGACAGTTGGAAATTTACCGCGAACAACTGCAACAAAAAGCCGAACTGTTTGACACTTTAGTCTTCTGCATCGGCGAAAATGGCTCCAATTTGGCGCGACAACTGGGCATCGATCCGCAGCGGCTGGTGAAAACTGCTAACTGGCTGGGCCCGCTACTGGCAGAGGCTGGATGTCAGGGCGTGCGATCGATCTTGCTGTTTGGCTATCACGGCAAATTGATGAAATTGGCGGCGGGGATTTTTCACACTCACCACCACCTCGCTGACGGGCGCCGGGAAATTTTGACAGCTTTCTGTGCTAAAGCTGGAATGCCCGCAGATGCGTGTTCTGCGATTTTTGCTGCGGCGACAGCCGAAGAGGCTCTCGGCCAACTGCGGGCTCTAGATGCGGCAACTGGCAGCCATTGGGTCGATCGAATTTACGGCGACATCGCCCGAGAAATCGACTTGCGATCGTCCGATTGCATTTTCACTCATACTAACCAGCGTATCCCCGTGGGTTCAGTGATGTTTGGGCGCGATCGCAAAATTATTGTTAAAAGTGACATAGGGGATACATTTCTGACCCAAATTTGTTAATGTAGTGTGAATATCCCTGAATTCTTTTTAAAAGAGCGATCGGGGATAATATTTAACAAGTAATAATTCTCAGTCCCTAGATCTTAATTATACTAGGTTGCTGCTTGACGCAATTTCTGATGCAAGAGTTCAATTAATTAGAGTAAATGTCGAAGTGAATCTATGCTTACCGCAAGCCCTATTAATCGAGTAACGTCGCTGAGAGCAATCTAGTACAAATAAGATTTATTTCTAGCGACTAACGGTCGCTCGCATCGATCAGTATTAGACTGAGGCGGCGACAAATACCTCCGCTACGTTCAGCCCAATTAGCAATTAGCAACTACGCAATTACCGTGACTACTCAAATAGAAACTGAATCCGACCTCACCAATTCTTCTCTGGGGCAAATAGACCGCCAGATGATCGTGATTCTCGACTTCGGTTCGCAATATTCCGAACTGATTGCTCGACGCATTCGCGAAACTCAAGTATATTCAGAAGTTATTTCTTACCGCACTACGGCAGAACAGTTAAAAGCTATCAATCCTAAAGGAATTATTCTTTCAGGAGGCCCGAGTTCTGTATACGATGAAAGAGCTCCCCAATGCGACCCGGAAATTTGGAATCTGGGAATACCAGTGTTGGGCGTCTGCTACGGGATGCAGTTGATGGTAAAACAACTCGGCGGGACTGTTGAGCGGGCTAAGTTGGCCGAATACGGCAAGGCATCGCTATTTATTGACGATCCGACGGATTTGCTCACAAATGTCGAAGAAGGCGCGACGATGTGGATGAGCCACGGAGACTCCTGTAGCGAGTTGCCGACTGGTTTTGAGATTCTCGCTCACACGAACAATACTCCGTCTGCTGTTGTTGCTCACCACGAGAAAAGTTTATACGGGGTGCAGTTTCATCCAGAAGTGGTTCACTCGATCGGCGGACAAGCTTTGATTCGCAATTTTGTTTACCATATTTGCGAGTGCGAACCGACTTGGACGACAGCTACTTTTGTTGAGGAAACTATTCGCGAAATTCGAGCCAGAGTGGGAGACCAACGAGTTTTGTTGGCTCTATCTGGCGGGGTTGATTCTTCAACATTGGCTTTTTTGCTGCACAAGGCGATCGGCGACCAACTTACGTGTATGTTTATCGACCAAGGGTTTATGCGGAAGTACGAACCGGAACGGTTGGTGAAATTGTTTCAAGATGAATTCCACATTCCGGTGCAGTACGTTCTAGCTCGCGATCGCTTTTTGGCTCAACTTGAAGGCGTTACCGATCCTGAAGTAAAACGCAAGCGGATCGGCCACGAATTTATCAGTGTATTTGAAGAAGAATCGAAGCGCCTCGGCCCCTTCGATTACCTCGCTCAAGGTACTCTTTACCCGGATGTAATTGAGTCGGCTGACACGAATGTAGATCCGAAAAGCGGCGAACGAGTTGCTGTTAAGATTAAAAGCCACCACAATGTGGGCGGATTACCTAAAGATTTGTGTTTTAAGCTGATCGAACCGCTACGAAAGTTGTTTAAGGATGAGGTGCGAAAAGTCGGTAGATCGATCGGGCTTCCCGAAGAAATCGTCAACCGACAACCTTTCCCGGGCCCGGGATTGGCGATTCGGATTACGGGAGAAGTTACCGCAGAGAGGCTGAATATTTTGCGGGATGCTGACTTCATCGTGCGCCAAGAAATCAACCGCCACGGATTGTACAACGAACTTTGGCAAGCTTTTGCAGTTTTGCTCCCGATTCGCAGTGTAGGCGTTATGGGCGATCAGCGCACCTATGCTTACCCAATTGTTCTGAGATTTATCAAAAGCGAAGATGGGATGACGGCTGACTGGGCGCGGGTTCCATACGATTTGTTGGAATTGATCTCGAACCGGATTGTGAATGAGGTTAAGGGCGTTAACCGGGTGGTTTACGATATTACTTCTAAGCCACCTGGTACGATCGAGTGGGAATGATTGCTAGTTAGGGCGATCGAGTAAATCAGACGTAGGATGGAAATCGCGCCTACACAGACAAAACCCGCACTTTGTTTGTCTAAGGAACGAAAATTTAATAACTTACACAAAGAAAGTGGGATGGGCGTCCCGCCCGTCTTTTCTGGACGGGCGGGACGCCCATCCCACAATAATTAAAATTGTAAGTTATTTAATTCTCATTCCTAAGCGCGGTTTCAACCGCCGTCTGATATGTTCGCGTCAGCATCTAACATCAATTCGCACTGTTTAAATACGTAATTAACAGCCGCAAAAAGTCGATCGAGTTCTTGAATGGTGTAAAAAGTGCGGTTGCGAGTAAAGATATTAGCTTCTAATTTTCCAAACTGCCACCTGTCTCCGTTAGAAGCAATTCCAAATAGAGTTTGTGCGGGATTTTCATTCATTTTTTGAGCGGCAATCATTTCGGCAATGCACTGTCCCCAGCCAGCTTCAAAGTTATCTTGTTTCGCTTCAATCAAGACGAAATAAGGGCGATCGAAAACAATATTTCCTAAGGGAGATTTCTTAGCTAAGATATACTCTGGAAATCCGGTTAAATTTTGATCGTATATTAGAGCTTTATGACTCCATAAAATCAGCTTTTGTCGGTAGCACTTCCAAACTTCTTTGAGAAGTGGATAAATCAGATTTTCGCAGATAGCAAATTCCGAACAGTCGGCGGCACCTTCTTCCATGACTATTTCTAAGTCTTCTCGAAAGTAGTCAGGAATATTGAATTCGGTTTCAACTATAAAGTTGGACTGAGTGTAGGTAATTTGAAATTCTTTGAGGACTGCATCAATGGTTTTGCAAGCACTGAAGGGCATAGTTATTTCCTGTGAAAACTATTAAAATTTGGTCAACAACGGTTGTATTTTCATCGTCACAAAACCTAATCTCGAAGTTGGTTAATTCATTAGACATCAATATAACAAAGTTAACCCACAACCAGAAGCTCATTCAGCTTATTTTTTAAGTCGGGAGATGCCATTAATGGATTATAAACTTCCCCCTCGTAGGGTTGCCAAACATAACTAGAACTAAATGGTCGAAAAACTGGTAAGGTTTCTCGCCCCTGAATAAGTTCTTTTGCTAAAACTAATCCGGGAAGAGATAAGTTTGACAAATCCTCAATCAATTCACTGTAAGTTCTAAATTCATCAACTTCAACACCAACCAAAGCATAGCGAAACGATGGAGCAAACCGTAGAGTGTGATACAGTAAAATCCCTAACTCTGTCATTATATAAGCACTTTCAGGGCTATCTATTCCCACTTGACTAATATTATTTGGATAAACTCGACACCACCAGTTTTGATCGATATCTTGAAAAGTGTCTGTGCGACACAGGCATTGGCGATCGTTTGAGAGTAGCCATTCTATTTTCTCAAAGTGTTGAGCAAATTTATTAACATTGCTTTCATCTGAGCCACATTCTGCCGATAAACTGAATATCCATGCCATTGTTATAGACTCCTATGATATATGAGATTAATCAACTCTTTCCCAATCATTTTGGGTGTTTGCCAATGCGGCCTCGTACATTTCCAGAGACATTGTAGCTCTTGGCAAGATGCTAACGTGCGTCGGGCTATCTTGGACAGCCTGCAAATCTCCAATAATTTTTATGTCATCAATTTGCCATAGAGAGTCTTTTCCAGTCCCACCAAATTTTGTAGGTCTGCGAAATGCTGGTAAACTTTCAATTGAAATGGAAACCGACATTCCCTTTGTATTCCTGACAGCAACAGCAACCAACTCTCCTCGAAACTCACGTTCTAACTCTGCTAACAAATAGCCTTGCTCATTCAGATAACCTGTGGGCATTTGCTCAATATCTATGTCAATACCAGGTCTTACCCCTAGTAATCTAGCACTGCGACCTATTTTCGGCTTACCATTTTGCTCTGCCATGCCACGATAGTAAAGTTTATTCATTTTCCCATAGCAGCCGGCTGCTTGCGGTTTTGCACTTCCAGATAAATCAACAAAGCATTAACATCAGCCGGATTCACCCCGCCAATTCTCGCTGCTTGGCCAATAGTCAAGGGTCTAATTTTAGTCAACTTCTCCCGCGACTCCTTCGAGAGAGTTGTAATTGCCATATAATCCAAATCCGCAGGTAATTGGCGGCGTTCGTGTTTGGCAATGTCATCGATTTGATTTTGCTGTCTTTGCAAATAACCGGAGTATTTGAGTTCTATTTCTGCACCATCTTTCTCAGCTAGTTTTAGACTGGAATTGCCTAAGTTGTAGCGTTCTAAATCGACGTAGTGAAAACCGGGACGGCGCAGCAAGTCGGCGAGAGTTATTGAACCTTTAATCACTTGTTGAGTGTCAGCAAAAATTGCTTTGCCAACCTCTTCGTGTTCTTTGACGCGAGTTGAGTACAAACGGGCTTTTTCCGCGACAATATTAGCTTGTTTGCGATCGAATAACTCCCAGCGCCGATCGCCAATTAAGCCAATTTCCCGTCCAAGCGGGGTCAAGCGTTGGTCGGCGTTGTCCGATCGCAACAACAGCCGATATTCCGATCGCGAAGTCAACATCCGGTAAGGTTCCCGCAAATCCTTCGTACACAAATCGTCAATCAAAGTGCCGATATAACTTTGCTCGCGGGCAAACACAATCATCTCCTGATTCTTCGCAAACCTAGCCGCATTAATACCTGCGACAATCCCCTGTGCAGCCGCCTCCTCATATCCCGTCGTACCGTTCACCTGTCCCGCGCAAAACAGCCCTTCAATCTTCTTAGTCATCAGAGTCGGAAAGCACTGAGTTGCAGGCAAATAATCGTACTCCACAGCATAAGCAGGGCGCATCATCTCGCACTTTTCCAAACCTGGAAGAGTCCGCAGCATTTGCAATTGCAAACTTTCCGGCAAACCAGTCGAAAATCCTTGGATATAAAGTTCAGGAATATCCCTACCTTCCGGTTCAATAAAAATCTGGTGGCTTTCCTTATCTGCAAAGCGCACGATTTTATCTTCAATACTCGGACAATAGCGCGGGCCTTTCGCATCAACCCAACCGCCGTAAACTGGAGAAAGGTGCAAGTTGTCTCTAATTAACTGGTGAGTTTCGGGCGTGGTTCGAGTTAAATAGCAGGGCATTTGTTCGCGTTCCACCCAGACTTCTGGATCGAAACTAAACCAGCGAACATCTGCATCTCCCGGCTGCGGTTCCAGGTTTGTGTAATCGAGAGTGCGTTTGTCAACTCTTGCCGGAGTTCCTGTTTTTAACCGTCCGGTTTCAAAGCCCAAACGGTTGAGAGTTTCTGTCAAACCGACGGCGGCAAATTCTCCGGCGCGTCCGGCGGGCATCGACTTGTTGCCCACCCAAATTGTGCCACCTAAAAAAGTGCCTGTGGTGAGAATTACGGCTTTGCATCCAAAGCCGACGCCGAAGTAGGTTTCAACGCCGATTACTTCTTCGTTTTTGCCCAAAACTAAGTCTGTAACCATCGCTTCGCGGACGGTCAAATTCTCTTGATTTTCGACAATATTATTCATGACGGCGGCGTATTCCCGCTTGTCTGTCTGGGCTCTCAGCGCCCAAACTGCGGGGCCTCTCGAAGCGTTGAGGACGCGCTTTTGTAGATAAGTGCGATCGGCCATTTTGCCGATTTCTCCACCTAGGGCATCGACTTCGTTGGTAAGTTGAGTTTTAGCGGGGCCGCCGACGGCTGGGTTGCAGGGTTGCCACGCAATTTTGTCGAGGTTGAGGGTGAGTAAAAGCGTGCGGCATCCGAGGCGAGATGTGGCGAGGGCGGCTTCGCAGCCGGAGTGTCCGCCACCTACTACGATGATGTCGAAACTGTCTTGGAATTGTACGGAGGTTTGTGCGGTCATGGTCTGCATTTGAGCGGCAAGGACTCGTACTTTATTTTAGCAGTAATTTGGATAATTAGGTAAGCATAAAAAGACCATAATATTTGGCAAATAATTGGTGAACGGGCGACAATTCCACCGACAAAAAACAAATCAAAAAAATATTTTTTTGTGGAACAGGCAAGATGCATGTTCCGCAGCCGGGGATAATTTCACCCCAGAATAAATCAAAAAAATCCTTTTTTTGTGGAACGGGCATCTTGCCAGTTCCGAAGCGGGCTCCACTCAGCGCATCACTTTGAATAGAAATATCATTCATTGTACTCCCATTCCAGTGTATCGGGCGTGCGATCGCCCGATCGCCCTGCACGCGCGATCGCCCCAGTTACACTCTGTACTCCCATTTAAAATCAGTACCAAAAATTAACATAACTTTACGATAGCTTCCCAACCTCGATCGCATTACTTGCCAAGTCAATCTAAAATCCCAAATCTAAAATCTAAAATCGATCGACTCGCCCTACATTAGTAGCACCCAAGTAATGTATCATTGTCACCAAACCCTAAGCAACAAAACTTTCCGTGTTAGAAGCCTTCGTATTTGCCACAGTATTGTGCGGATTTTTTGGTATCATCCTTAAAAAGAACCTGGTGATGAAGATCGTCTCTATGGACGTAATGAGCACCGGTGTAATTGCCTATTATGTCGTGGTTGCATCCCTCAATGGCTTGTTCACGCCAATTATGGGAGATGTCAAAAATAGAGCTTTCGCCGATCCAGTCCCCCAAGGCATCATCTTAACTGCGATCGTCATCGGCTTTTCGATTCAAGCCCTGATGCTGGTAGGTGTGATGAAGCTAGCACGGGATAATCCCACATTGGAAACCAGCGAGATCGAGAAAAATAACACGCCGTAAACCCATCCATGAATATTATTACGATCGCTTGGCTGACCATACCATTTTTTATCGGGTTCGTCATTTATCTACTTCCCAAGCTTGACAAATATCTCGCATTAGCAGTCACCTTTGTTTCAGCAGGCTACGCACTACAACTATTTCTCGAAAAGTCGCCCCTCCAACTAAAATTACTAGATAATTTCGGCGTTCAAGTAGTTGCCGATCAGTTGGGCGCCTACTTTATCTTGACAAATGCCCTAGTAACTGCTGCGGTGATTTTTTACTGTTGGCACAGTGGTAAATCAGCCTTCTTTTACTCCCAGATGATTATTCTGCATGGCAGTATAAATGCTACCTTTATCTGTGCAGATTTTGTCAGTTTATACGTCGCCCTAGAAGTCAGCGGGATTGCAGCTTTTCTGTTAATTGCCTATCCTCGCACCGATCGCTCTTTATGGGTAGCCCTGCGCTATCTGTTTATCAGCAACACCGCCATGCTATTTTACCTCGTGGGCGCGGTGCTAGTCTATCAAAAACATAATTCCTTTGTTTTTGACGGTTTAAAAGGTGCGCCACCAGAAGCTTTAGCCCTAATTTTTCTGGGATTATTGCTCAAAGGCGGGATTTTTGTATCGGGATTCTGGCTGCCACTAACTCACTCAGAATCAGAAACCCCAGTTTCAGCATTACTCTCAGGAATAGTCATCAAAGCTAGTATCTTACCTTTGTTGCGCTGTGCTTTGGTTTCCGACGATCTCGGTACTATCGTCAGAATATTTGGCGTGGCGACAGCTTTAATGGGAGTATCCTATGCCATCTTTGAAAAAGATACAAAACGGATGCTAGCGTTCAGCACAATTGCCCAGTTAGGCTTTATTCTAGCAGCACCGGAAGTCGGTGGTTTTTATGCGCTGACTCACGGTTTAGTTAAATCAAGCCTCTTCTTAATTGCCGGTTCCTTACCAAGTCGCAACTTCAAAGAACTGCAATCTAAGGCGATCGATCCAAAAATTTGGATAGCCTTAGTAATCGCCAGTCTCTCCATTTCCGGCTTTCCTTTGTTGGCAGGATTTGGGGCAAAAGTGTTGACCTTGAAAAGTGTAGCACCTTGGCAGGCGATCCCTATGAATATTGCGGCCGTAGGTACAGCTATAACCTTCGCCAAATTAATCTTTATCCCGCGCGGCGAGAAACAAGAAGTCAAGCCGGGTTTGTGGCCAGCAGTCATCCTCTTAATTGGCGGGCTAATTATCGCAAATGTGGTGTACTTAGATGCTTATAGCATTGAAAGTATCATCAAAGCAGTGGGGACGATCGCGATCGGGTGGCTGATTTATGTTTTAATTATTAAACGGTTAGCGATCGCCCTGCCGCGTGCAGCCGAGCAATTCGATCATCTGGTAGGTGTGATGACTCTAACCTTGATCGTACTGTTTTGGATGGCATTAGCGACAGGAACCCACACTTAAACAATCGAAATTGCGATCGGATGCACCTCAGTTTGGTAAATATGTGTGTAGGGGCGAAGCATGACCGCAGTAAATATGAGATTATCAGTAATAGCTTATATGCGGTCATGCTTCGCCCTCTTCAAAAACCAGATGCAGCCTTGCGATCGCTCGCAGTAAGGGTATGCAAGAGATATCTAGTAAAAGTAGAAAGTATCTTGTAATTATCTGTGTTTATCTCTGTTTATCTGTCTGACATCTGCGGTTGTTGCACATCAAAGATTTATGCAAGAAGTCTAAGAAGGAAAAAAGATGATTGGAAGTTTGATATTGCGATTGACAATTTGGTTTTTGCTTACCGCCGATTTCACCGTGCCAAATATCATCATTGGTATAGCGATCGCATTTCTCCTACCCCGCGGCAATACATCCCCGGAAAGGATCAAGGAATGGCTAAGTATGCTCAAAAAAATCCTGATTGCGATTCCGGTAGCATACATTGAGGCCTTTGAAATTATCATTCGTCCCCATAACGGAGAAGACATGATTTTGGAACGGGCAAAAATGAAAAGATCGCCGATCATGATATTTTTGGATGTATTCCTAATCACGTTTACCCCCAAAACAATTGTGGTGAGACACAACCAAGAAGGCTGCTACGAAGTTCACCGGGTTTTCCCGATTAAAAAACCATGAATTTGCTCTTAATTGCGATGATTGCAGCCATGCTCATCCCCATGTACGAGGCATTGACGGATGATGATATTTGGCAGAAAATGTTAGCCTTGGGCAGTATTTCCACCAAGGCAGGAATTATGACTTTGTTCATCTCTGTCTTGCGGGACGATTGGATGATTGGCGCTGTAGGGGCGATAATCCTGACTGTGGGAAATGCGGGATTAATGCTGTTAGCACACATAATAAAACGAATGGATGATTTATGATTGATGTGGTGAGTTATGTATTTTTTGGTGTAGGAATATTCTTCTGGTTTTGGGGAACTTCTCACCTAGTCGGCAAGCGATCGGTATTATTTAAGTTACACAGTCTTTCGGTTGCCGATACCTTGGGTTCGATCCTAATCGTTGTCGGGCTGCTGATCAAAATACCTAGTAGATGGCCGCTACTAACTTTAGCAATTATTTCCTTGGCAATCTGGAATACAATGCTGGGATATGTGTTTGCACACTGTTCGAGTGAAGAGGCAGAAAATCAGAAGGAGTTTCCAACAGAGACATTATGAATGATGATAGCTATATCTATATCTTAACTGCGCTGTTGCCCTTGGCTGCTTGTATGGTAGTAGTTCAAGCTAATCCCTACCATGCCCTAGTCATTCGCGGCATATTAGGCGCGATCGCAGCATTGGTATATTCAGTGTTTGGGGCGGCGGATGTGGCATTGACGGAAGCCTTGATGGGTACGATGCTGGCAATAACCCTGTATGCGGTGGCAGTGCGATCGTCCTTGGTGATGCGTTTGGGCGTGTTGGAAGATGAGACAGTCGAGTCGGATGGCGATGTTTTGAAAGTGGAGTTGACTGTAGAGAGTCCCCGCGATTTTAATTCATTGATGAAGGATTTTCGGCGGATTTTTAGCAAGTATTATCTCCGCATTGAGGTAGTACCTTTCACCAGTCTGGAGGGTTTACATCGCGCCCTGATGGAGAAAGAAATTCATGCAACTTGTGTGCCTGTGTTAGATAGCGATCCCGAAACCAAACATTATCAAACTGTGACTAGAATCCAACGGCTTTATGACATCATGCAGGTCGAAATTTCATCAGTAAATACCAGTCTGACTTACAAAAATGCTACGGATTTAGCGGAGGATTATCAATGAAATGGGTTTACATTGCGGCGGGGATAGTGCTTTACATTAAAATGCTATTTTTTGCCAATCCAACATCAGGTTTATCAGGTTTGGCGATCGTAGAACTACTTGTCAAAGATAGCGGGATTCCGAATGTCGTATCGGCGATTATTTTCCGCAATCGCCTTTATGACACGATTTTTGAAGTGGTGGTATTTACGATCGCCATTATGGGCGCTAATTTTCTGTTAGCCACGGAAAGACCATCCTGCACAATTTATCAGTTTACGGATCAACCTTCAATTGTGTTAGCCCGTTTGGGAGCGACTATTGCGGCTTTGGTGAGTATTGAATTGTCACTGCGGGGACATTTGACTCCGGGAGGCGGTTTTGCGGCGGGTGTTGCGGGGGGAACTGCGATCGGTTTGGTGGCGATTACTTCGTCATCCGAGTGGATGCAACGGATTTACGATCGATCGCACGCGGCGACTTGGGAGAAGATTTCGGTATTGGTTTTTGTGGTGTTGTCTGCGATAACTTTGTGTGGGTACGAGTTGCCGCACGGACAGTTTGGGGCATTAGTTAGTGGTGGTGTAGTGCCTTTGCTGAATATTTTGGTGGCGATCAAGGTTGCTTTGGGTTCGTGGGCGGTGGTGTTGATTTTTATTCGCTATCGCGGTTTGTTGTGATGGATTTTTAGGGGATGTTGATGAGATTCTCATTCAACCATAT
This sequence comes from Microcoleus sp. PH2017_28_MFU_U_A, assembly GCF_020738035.1. NCBI lineage: Bacteria > Bacillati > Cyanobacteriota > Cyanophyceae > Oscillatoriales > Microcoleaceae > Microcoleus > Microcoleus sp. PH2017_28_MFU_U_A. The sequence goes on along the minus strand of NZ_JAEQCX010000145.1, from coordinate 2,812 downwards.
AAGTCGCTACAAATTCCCGCGTAACAATTGTTGAAAAGACTCAGCTACTGTTGTCTGCACCCGTCACTCTATTTCGTTAACAGCAATCGTTGAAACCAGGTAAAACGATGATAGTCCGACAACCCCGCTACAGCAAAGAAGAATTTGTCAAGGCGGGCGATCGGATTTATGAATCTCAAGTCCGCCCTCAAGTCGAGACAGGCGATCGCGGTAAGATAGTGGCGATCGACATTGAGACATGAGCTTTGGCGCGATCGCACTATATAAAAAGAGCGATCGCAACTTCCCAATTCATCTCGCGGACAACTCCCATCAATTTTTGTAAACACTGCCCGACCATCCAAAAAAATTGAATTAGGATGGGTGGGAATAATAATTCATCTTGACTTAAACAGCATTTACAGCATTGAGTTTAACCTATAAAGGTTATTGGTTGGCATCGACGAGTTATTAGCGCTGGTTATGCAAAACCAGAAACATCGAGTCCATCATACTTTTGTGCAATTAATGCAATTGGCCATCAGCACATATAAAACAACTGTTTCCTATGGCAATCAATCAGAAAGAGTTTGATAAATTAGTCAAAAATTTGGAAGAATTCTCGCAGCGTCATCCGGGAAGTTACCGCTTGCGAGTAGCCCTGTTTGCCGTATTAGGTTATGCCTACATCTTTTTAATACTTGCTGGATTATTCGCACTGATCGGGCTGTTAGTCTTTGTGATGATGTTTAGCCATCACATCAATGGTTACATCATTAAGTTTGGCATTTTGTTACTGATTCCGGCATGGGCAATTGTGCGATCGCTCTGGGTAACTTTCCCCCATCCTCAAGGATTGAAACTGAGTCGCGATCGAGTTCCTCACTTATTCGGCCTGGTAGACGAATTGACCGCTAAACTTGAGGCTCCCCGATTCCACAACATCTTGTTGAATCGAGAATTCAATGCAGCAGTCGTTCAAGTTCCGCGGCTCGGTATCTTTGGCTGGCAAAAAAACTACTTGCTTCTGGGACTTCCCCTGATGCAGTCCTTGTCTTTGGAACAATTTAAAGCCGTTCTGGCACACGAATTAGGACATCTCTCGGGCAATCATTCTCGCTTCGCGGCATGGATTTATCGAATTCGCAAAACCTGGTTGCAGATTTACGAACGGTTATACCAGAGCGACCAACATGGAGCATCAAAGTTGTTTAATAGCTTCCTAGAATGGTATTGGCCTTCCTTTAATGCCTACTCTTTTACCCTAGCACGGATGGATGAGTACGAAGCCGATCGCTGTGCAGCCCAACTCGCTGGAGTACGCCATGCGGCTGAGGCGCTAATTAATGTAAAAATCAAAGCCCGTTTTCTAGAAAGTTCCTTTTGGTTAGATATCCACAAGCAGGTTGCAGATCGGGTCGATCCGCCGGACAATGCTTATTCTTCTATGTTAACTTTCCTGCACGGTGCGATCGCAGAAGCACAGACCAATCTATGGCTAGAGCAGGCTCTGGCAGAAAAGACCGATAATGCAGACACCCATCCCTGTCTGAGCGATCGACTCAAATCCCTAGGTTATCTGAGGACTCGATCGCCAAAATTGCTTCAGTCAGTAACCATACAAACCAGTGCAGCAGAACATCTTCTCGGAAACAGCTTAGAACAGTTTGCTACCCAGTTCGATCGCGATTGGAAAGAAGCAGCATCAACACCTTGGCGGCAGCAGTATGCTTACCTCCAAGAAATCCAAAGTAAACTGCAAGCTTTAGAGCAAAAAGCACAAGTGCAAACACTGGATGAACGAGAAGCATGGGAACGAGCCCATTACACATTAGAAGTGCGAGGTGGTGAAGCAGCAATTCCCTTGTTGCAAGATGTCTTAAAAACTCACCCCGATTGTGCAGAAGCCAACTATAGCCTCGGGCAGATCTTACTGCAAAAGGACGATCTAGCAGGTATTGCTTGCCTGGAAAAGGCTATGACACAAAGGATAGATTGGGTAATAGACGGGTGCCAGCTAATTTACTGTTTTTTCTGGCAACGAGGTCAAACTGACAAAGCAGACAAATATCGCGATCGAGCCGAGAAGCATTCTCAGTTGATGCTCAAAGCTCAACAGGAAAGAGCTAGCGTGAGCGATCGCGACCAACTCAAACCTCATACTCTGAAACCATCAGAAGTAGATGAACTCAAACAACAGTTGGCTCCCTACTCACAGGTTCAAGAAGCTTATTTGGTAGAGAAAATTATCACCTACTTTCCCGAAAAACCTTTCTGTATCCTAGGAATCGTTCGCAAACGAGGTTTGATAGAAAGTGAGAATGCGGATCAAAATGTGGCCGAGCTGCTGGCTAAAAGTTTGCAGTTTCCTGGTCAAGCTTATGTCATCATTTTGAATCACAGTAGTTCCGGCAATTTGCAAAAAAAGATGTCCGTGGTGGAAGGGTCTTTAATCCTGAAACGTTAGTGCTATCAGTTTTCAACATTGAAGCTCACTTTATGCGCTACAACCAACCCCATATACCGCTGCATCGAAGTTCTATCGTTTACCCAGTAGACCTTCCTCCGGAATAGTTAGGGTATAATCTATAGCGGTTATCAGAAAGATTCGCGGACGTTGTTGGGAAGAAGGCCCTATACGTCTGGGTGGTTTATAAGCTGTCAATTATACCTCATCTTTTTGAGAAAGGCTATACCTAATTATAGATGTAAGTTTTGGGTAAAATGCTAGGCTTTGCTGAATCAAGATATGAATGCCCCAGGAATGGGAATATCATCAAATTTCAAGTAATGTATTAATAATTTAATAGAATGCTTGAGCATTTCCTCACAT
>NZ_JAEQCX010000011.1:0-1309 GCF_020738035.1 Microcoleus sp. PH2017_28_MFU_U_A | reverse complement strand
GCTGGTTGACTGACAAAAGTCAGTCAAGATCGGGATAAAAGCTGACCCAGACTGGATTAAAGAGAAAAAGAGGGATAAACTGTTCTTAACCAAAAAACCAGTATGAATCGAAATGATCGATCGCCCCTCTCATCTTCATCATAAACTAATGAAATTCGCAGGTCAATACAGTCAGTGGTCAGATTTAAGACATCTAGGAGTGATGTGTTGGATGATGGTTGGTTTGATTGTAGAAGGCAAGGTAAATCTAACCAAATGGATCGACCATGTTTGCACCAAAGCACAAATAGCCCAAAGCACACAGCGAAGATTGTCTCGATGGGTAAATAATCCCCGCATCAACCCAGCAAAACTGTATAGTCCTGTAGTGAAGGCGGTATTTGCCAACTGGAAAGACTCAGAAATTTATCTGAGTTTTGATACCAGTATGTTATGGGATAAATATTGCATCATTCGGATCTGTGTTGTACATTTGGGCAGAGCGATTCCGGTGGGCTGGCGAGTACTCAAACACAAAAGTAGTAGTGTCAAAATCGATACTTATCAGGACCTTCTCAAGCGTGTCTCTAGGCTCCTACCCGTCGATGTCAAAGTCATTCTCTTGGCTGACAGGGGGTTTGCCAATGCCGAATTAGTCCGTTATGTCAGAAAATTAGGCTGGCACTGTCGAATCCGGATTAAAGGCAATTTTTGGCTGCGTCATCCACGGCAGGGGTGGCAGCGAGTGAGTCAATTTCCGGTAGCCATCGGCGAGGCAAAACTGATCCACAACGTTCAAATTCACAAATGTAACTCGCTCACAGATGTCCATCTAGCAATTGCGTGGGAATCTACGAATGGCGAACACTGGTACATTATTAGTACGGAGCCTACTAATCTCCAAACTTTTCGGGAATATGGTTTCCGCTTTACCATTGAGGAAAATTTTCTGGATGATAAATCCTCTGGATTCAATCTCGAAGACTCTAAACTCCGTTCCGCTCCAGCTCTTTCTCGACTGTGCTTAGTGTTAGCGATGACTACTTTGTTCTTGACTGCTCAAGGTGTTGAAGTTGTCATTTTAGGTCAGCGTCGCTGTGTAGATCCACATTGGTATCGGGGTGCTAGCTACTTAAAAATTGGCTGGAGTTGGGTCAAACAAGCTCTGAACAAGGGCTGGAATTTAATTTCTGTTGTCTCTTTTTCTACTAATATTGACCCCGAACCAGTCAAGGCTTCTCGTCTACAACATCAGCAAAGAACTTACAGAATTGAGTTTCAAGCTACCACTGTAGTTTGGGCTAATTAAACTTTTGTCAGTCAATCAGCT
>NZ_JAEQCX010000010.1:0-1310 GCF_020738035.1 Microcoleus sp. PH2017_28_MFU_U_A | reverse complement strand
TGACAAGCACCAAGTCACTGAGGAGCCGTGTGAAGAGAAATTTTCACGCACGGTTTTGGAGAGCGGCGGCTCTCGTGAGAGGGTCGCCGACTTTAATCGTTCGGCACATGATGCTCATAAGTACATCTTCGACAACCTTAACTCCCATGCCAAAGGAATAGAAAAGCGAGTTATAGAACTCGATATCGAAAAATGCTTCGACCGGATTAACCACTCAACAATAATGGATGAACTCATCGCCCCCAAAGGGTTAAAGCTCGGTATCTTCCGATGCCTGAAAGCAGGAGTGAACCCAGAATTCCCCAAACAGGGTACACCACAAGGGGGAGTAGTTAGCCCACTCTTAGCTAATATCGCGCTCAACGGGATAGAAAGTATTCACAGATACAAAGCCAATGGGCGAACCAACGAACCATCAATCCGCTATGCGGACGACATGGTAATAATACTCCGCCCCGAAGATAACGCGACAGAAATACTTGAAAAAATTAGCCGATTTTTAGCAGAGCGAGGAATGAAGGTAAGCGAAAAAAAGACCAAGATAACCGCCACGACAGATGGCTTTGATTTCCTAGGCTGGAACATTAGGGTTCAGAATAACGGCAAGTTTAAATGCACTCCATCAGTGGGTAATTTTAAAGCTTTCCGTGAGAAAGTAAAAGGCATTGTCAATAACTCGAATTATGGCGCTAAGGTCAAGGCTGAAAAATTAGCTCCCTTAGTTAGAGGCTGGAGGAATTACCATCGTTTTTGCAAGATGGACGGGTCAAGGTTTTCCCTGTTCCATATCGAAACAAGAGCATATAAGGTATTCAACAAGGAATCCAAACAAAACCGCTACTCTAGCAAGAAATTACTAGATAAAGCGTTCCCATCGGTACCTTCCTCCGAAAATAAGCACATCAAAGTCAAGGGTGAGAAATCCCCTTACGATGGCGACTTCACCTACTGGAGTAAGCGTAACAGCAAGCTCTATGACGGGGAAACCTCTAAAGCTCTTACAAGGCAAAACCATAAATGTGCATCCTGTGGGCTGAATTTCACAAGTGAGGAGCGGATAAACCTGCACCATATCGACGGAAATCATGCCAATCGGAAAAAAGCGAATCTTGAAGCAATTCACGAGAGTTGCCATGATTATCTACACATGAGCAAAGGCGTAAGCCAAGAACATCGGGAGCCGGATGCGGTGAAAATCGCACGTCCGGTTCGTGCGGTTCGTTGATTGAAACCAAAGTCTCATAAAACTTAGGAGGAAAATCGTCTCTACACCGCCTTGAGTGCAAACTCAGAAATATAGTAGAGATAAC
>NZ_JAEQCX010000009.1:0-1343 GCF_020738035.1 Microcoleus sp. PH2017_28_MFU_U_A | reverse complement strand
CCGTTACATAAATCCTACCCAAAGTTACTCAAGATTGGACAATATTGGACTTTGAGCTTCGTTTACTTCCTGCTTCATCCTGGTAGTGTCGGCACTCACCAGTCCGCAGGCTAACCCCGTCTAACTGACGGTTTTTGACAAATTAATCGCTGCGTTCAAATCGCGGTCAACAACAATACCACAATGACTGCATTCAAACACTCGTTCAGAAAGAGAGAGTGTTTCTTTTTTAGTTCCACAATTAGAACAAGTTTTTGAGCTGGGAAACCAACGGTCAACAACTACCAACTTTGAACCGTACAACTCGCATTTGTAGGTTAACTGTCTGCGAAACTCAAAGAAGCCCATATCGGCAACAGATGCAGCTAGCTTGTGCAACGCCATCATTCCGCTTACGTTCAAGTCTTCTATGACAATTACACCGTGGTTTTTGGCAAGTAATGTCGTTAGTTTGTGCAACGTATCTTGACGGATGTTAGCTATCTTTCTATGCAGTCTAGCTATCTTGACTTGTGCTTTTTGACCATTGCTCGAACCGATGACTTTATGGCGACTCAACCATTGCATCCTTGAGAGTATGTCGCGATATTTTTTGTAGGATTTAGCACCGATAACTACTTCACCTGTTGATAGAGTAGCCAATGCTTTAATACCGAGGTCAACGCCTACAATGCTTGTTTGGCATGATTCTTGCTGTTCTACATCAAACCTGAAACTGATAAACCACCTGTCGGCAATACGGGATATCGCGCAAGACTTAGTTGATACTTGTGGTAGCCTTTCATAAGTCTTGAGGACGCCAATTACGGGAACTTGGATTTTGTTAACCCCGCAGATTTTGACTGTTCCTTCTAATGTGAAAGAATCTCGCCTTCCTTTTTTCTTAAACTTCGGTACACCAGCAGTCTTTTTAAAACATCGTTTCCATGCATCTCGCAATGCCATTAATGCCTGTTGTGGTGTAGATTTACTGCACTCGTAATACCAAGCATTCTCCGACTTCACCATAGCTACTAACAATTTATGCAAGTCAATAGCTGTGGGAAATTTGAGCTTTTCGTTGGGATTGGCTTGGTTGTGACCAAGAATATTTTTGGTCAGCCACAAACCCCAATTCCAAGCATGACGCGCCACTCCGCAATGCTTAGCTAAAAGTATGCGCTGCCGACTATTTAGTTTCAATTCGGTTTTGAATCCGAGTAACATGGCAGTCCTTTAATCCCTTCTCGCGCAGGCTTGTGACATATTCCAACCTTAGCAGAACTTGCGAGTGAAAAAGCTACCCACAATTGAGCAACAATGGGTAGATTTGTCCAAGAATCAAGTTACAGTTTCTAGCCCCC
>NZ_JAEQCX010000144.1:0-28330 GCF_020738035.1 Microcoleus sp. PH2017_28_MFU_U_A | reverse complement strand
AAATCAGACTATTCATTACTCCAATCCTCGGACTTAAGGGTAGAGGTCACTCTCAAACTGTCAACTGTCAACTGTCAACTGTCAACTGTCAACTGTTAAAGCGTCTTTGGGGTTTGTTACGAAAAATAAATGTTCCAATCATTGACAACTGCTATCTCTATAGATACGATTCACTTAGCGATCGCTAAAATTTCAGATTTCAAAAAATGCTGTTTAACTCCACATTATTTTTGGTCTTTTTGGTGGTGGTGGTGTATGTCTATTACTTGCTGACACCGCAATACCGACGTTGGTTTTTGTTATTCGCTAGCTACTGCTTTTATTGGGTGTGGAGCGTACCGTACTCGCTCCTAATGGTTTTATATACCCTGCTAGCTTATACAACAGCTCGCATTATAGAGTCATCAACTAAAAACAGAGATAAAACTACTGCCTTAATTGGTTTTTTGGTTGTAGTTATAAGCACTCTATGCGTTTTCAAATACGCAAACTTCTTCTCGGCTTCGGCACACTCCCTGTTTGGATTTTATCCTTGGCCTAAACTAAATCTACTATTACCTCTGGGTATTTCTTTTTACACATTCCAGACGATCAGTTACATAGTCGATGTCTACAAGGGCGTTACACCTGCCCAAAAGTCATTTCTCGACCTAGCACTGTACGTCATTTTCTTCCCTAATCTGGTTGCTGGCCCGATCGTCCGCGCCAAGACTCTCATGCCCCAGTTGACGTGCGAGTCACCGGTAGACTGGCTTGGGATCCGCAGTGGCATTGCCCAAATCATCTGGGGGATGCTGAAAAAAGTTTATATAGCTGACCCGATGGCATCAATTACCAGTGAGGCGTTTAGTGGGCCCCAGAGCGTTTCCGGGTTGGGGTTGTTACTAGCTACGTTCGCCTTTACAGTTCAAGTCTACTGCGACTTTTCTGGTTATTCAGATATGGCGATCGGTTCTGCCCGTCTATTCGGAATAGAACTGCCGAAAAATTTTGACAAGCCTTATATGGCCTACAGCATTACTGATTTCTGGCGCCGCTGGCACATTTCACTGTCAAATTGGCTGCGCGACTATCTTTACATTCCCCTGGGTGGCAACCGGCAGGGCCAACTCCGTACCTATGGAAACTTAATGATCACTATGCTGCTGGGAGGGCTCTGGCACGGTGCTGGATGGAACTGGGTTGCTTGGGGAGGTTTGCAAGGGGCAATGCTGTCAATGGAAAGAGCGTTTGGACTCTCCTCTGCACCTAAGTCGAAAGCCAGTTATTTCCTGCACTGGCTGTTGACCTTTTTTGTGATTTGTACTTCTTGGGTACTCTTTGCATCATCTGATTTGAACAGTGCGGGTGTGGTATTTCAGCGGATATTGACTTTTGCTGATGGCCGGATACCTATTGACTATCGCCCGATATTCTACCTGGCGCTAGTTTTGCTAATTCAATGGGGGGATGTGAAGCAACGATGGATGAGCTGGGCTCAGCTACACCCAAATTTGCTCAAGTGGATTGTTTGTACGATCGCAATTGCGCTGATATTTACCTTTGCCGGCGCCTCAAGTTCAAATTTCATTTACTTCCAGTTCTAATCGGATCGATCAGTTATGCTCCCAATATTTAATGACCAAGCACTTTCCCATATAAAAACCGCATTTCGCCGCACGACCGTAGACTTGTCAAAGCTATTGTTAGCAGCTTTATTATTGGAAGGAATGCTGCAAGTTATTGCTCCTGAGTACAAAAATAACGTTTACGATCGCGAATTTACAGGAGGTCGTCCCATCGCGATGAGCAGTGCGGGAAATCGCGGCCCCCTGCTGCCGGTTCAGAAACCCCCTGGCGAAGTGCGAATCCTCGGGATGGGGGATTCAACAACATTTGGGACTGGGATTGGTGCAGAAGATACTTGGCCAGCTCAACTAGCAACTGTTTTTCAGAAAAATGGTGCCAAAGCAACCTATATCAACAGCGCTATAGAAGGTTATACGGTCAAAGAAATTAACTATGTTTATCGCAACCAGTGGTCGGCCTACAAACCAGATATAGTAGTGCTGGCTGTAGACAACAACATGGTCTCAATGACGTGGTTTCGCCGCGAGGACAAAGGTGCACCGAAAAACCCCTATCTAGATCCTGCCCCTCAATCCAAACTGGACAATTTTAAAAACGGATTAAAACAAGTTACTCACGTCTTAGCTTCTCCTTCCTGGCTGAGAATCAACTCCCAAAAATGCTTGTACTTGCTAGGTTTATCAAATAACAACATCAACCCGGAAGTTCCTTTGGGCGCAACGGTAGCCTCTGGCTGGAAGCAGGCTAATGTGCCTCCAGATCTCCCCGAACGCGTTTGGAAGCAGTTTGAAGAAGATTTGAGCGTACTCCGAGACTCCGTTGCTGCTGACGGTCGATCGCTCGTTGTAGTTTACTTACCTGCTCGCTTTATTGCTTTTGACGGTTTTTTTGACAACGAGCAGCGAGTGCCAAAAAATCGGCTGACTATCGACGCGGGTAAGAGACTTGGGGAAATTAGTCAGTCACTCGGTGTAGCCTATCTCGATGGTACGGAACCAGTTCGTCGGGGTCGATCGCAAATTGCCGAAAAAGAAGGTCGTTCTGCTCCGATGTACATTAAGTTTGATAGTGTCCACCTTGATAAAGACGGCAATCAAGCTGTTGCTGAAGGGTTGTTCGATCTCGTTGGCAAATCTGAAAAAGCTCGATAAAATCTGTCTGTCGTGTGGATACCATATCCGGTAGATTACTATAACAAAAAGGGTTCGTAGTGCGGACTTCAGTCCGCAGTCTAAGGAATGAGAATTAAATAACTTCCACAAGTTTGTGGTGTGGGCGGGAGAGCCGCCCTTTTTGAACGGGCGGGACGCCCATCCCACAATAACAATTAAAATTGTAAGTTATTTAATTTGCGATCCTAAGAGCGGACTGAAGTCCGCAGTACGAACTTTATTTATTGGGGTTAATCGATCGCACACGATACGATCGCTAGTTTTAACGCCGGCGCGGGGCGGGAAGCCTCGCGCTATTTGACGGTTGCGGTTTTTCTTGCAGCTTCATGGTCAAACTCACCCGCTTTAACTTTTCATTCACCTCCAAAACCCGCACTTTCACAACTTGTCCGACTTTCACAACCTGTTTCGGATCGTCCACGAAGCGATCGGCTAATTGAGAAATATGAACCAAACCATCTTGGTGAACTCCCACATCAACAAAGGCCCCAAAGTTAGCTACATTCGTGATAATGCCTTCCAATTCCATCCCAACTAGCAAATCGGAGATTTCGTTAATTCCGGCTTGGAAAGTAGCATATTTAAACTCGGCGCGCGGGTCTCTTCCGGGTTTTTCTAGTTCGGAAATAATGTCTCGGAGTGTTGGTTCTCCGACTTTCTCGGTCACATATTTCTTGATATCTACAGTCTTGACTTTTGCCGATATTTGTGTTATTTCGGTCAGCGGCAAACTTAAATCTTTGGCGATCGCCTGGACAACAGGATAACTTTCAGGATGAACTGCTGTATTATCCAGCGGGTTTTCGCCGCCGCGAATGCGGAGAAATCCGGCTGCTTGTTCAAAAGCTTTTGGCCCGAGTTTGGGAACTTTCAGGAGTTGGCGGCGATTTTTAAAGGCGCCGTTTTCGTTGCGGTAATTGACGATATTTTTGGCAACTGTTGCTGTCATTCCCGATACAAATGTCAGCAGTTCTTTGGAAGCTGTGTTTAAGTCAACTCCGACATAGTTAACGCAGCTTTCGACTGTTTCGTCGAGTTTCTTTTTGAGCAGTTTTTGGTCAACGTCGTGTTGATATTGACCGACTCCGATCGATTTCGGGTCTATTTTGACAAGTTCGGCTAAAGGATCTTGTAAACGCCTACCGATGCTGACTGCGCCGCGAATTGTGATGTCGAGATCGGGAAATTCGGCGATCGCCACATCACTCGCTGAATAAATCGATGCGCCGGATTCGTTCACCATAACTTTAATCGGTTTTTTGTCCATATCTGCCAAAACTTCCGACACAAAGTCGTCGGTTTCGCGGGAAGCTGTACCGTTGCCGATCGCAATTAATTCAATTTTATATTTTTCAATCAAATGCTTGACAATTTTACCAGCTTGTTGTCTCTGACCTGCGGCTTGGTGGGGGAAAATGGCTTGATATTCCAAAAACTGCCCGGTTTCGTCGAGGGCGGAAACTTTGCACCCGGTGCGAAATCCCGGATCGATCGCGAGTGTGGGCTTCATGCCCGCCGGCGCCGACAGCAGCAACTCGCGGAGGTTGGTTTCAAAGGTGGTGATGGACTCGATATCAGCCTCTGCTTTGTGGTGCGATCGCACTTGCGTCATCAGCGAAGTCTTCATCAGGCGGTTGAAAGCGTCCTTCAAGGTCGATCGATAAAACTCCTTAACTTCAGGTATCCTAGTTTTAATTTCCTGAGATTCCAAATAAGCCATCACCGCCGATTCATCAAAGGCTAAATCTAAATCTAAAACCCCCTCCGTTTCCCCGCGGAAGAGCGCCAACATATTGTGCGACTGAACATTTCTCGCTGCAATTTGGTAACTGCGGTACATTTCAAATTTCGTACTTCCTTCCGGGAAATCATCTTTAATTTTCGAGACAAAAACCCCCGTCTTCATTAAAAAATCTCGCAAATAAGCTCGGTATTCAGCTTTTTCGGAAATTGCTTCCGCCAAAATATCCCCAGCACCTTTGACAGCTTCTTCTGTTGTCTTCACTCCCTTTTCTTCCGAAATATATTTAGCTGCTTCCGCTTCGATATCGGCTGGTTTAGCAGTCGGCAAATTCAGACACTTAATAAAAATTGCCAGCGGTTCTAAACCTTTTTCTCTAGCAATTGTCGCCCGCGTCCGCCGCTTGGGTTTGTAAGGCAGATAAAGGTCTTCGAGTTCATTTTTTTGCAAGCACGACTCAATTTTGGCTTGCAATTCGGCCGTAAGTTTGCCCTGGGAGGCGATCGTCTCTAAAATCGACTTTTTGCGGTCTTCAATTTCCGTCAAATAGGTGAAGCGATCGGAAATATCCCGCAACTGAATTTCGTTCAGCAAATCGGTGCGTTCTTTGCGGTAGCGGGCAATAAACGGAATAGTTGCGCCCTCCGCAAAAAGTTCCAGAGCATTATTGACTTGAGAAAGATTGATGGAAAGTTCTTGAGCAATCAGTTGAGGAATGTTGAGCATAGTACAGAAGTTTGAGTCAATTACTGGCAGTTAATAAAATATTTATGAGTTCCGCGAATTAATAGGAAAATGAACCGCAGAGGCGCAGAGGACACAGAGGAGGAAATGAGATCAATAAGACTTTGAGAAGGTTTGCTGGAACGCCTTAGCAGTATTAAAATGATGTTAGCATAAATGCAGTCATTTCTCAATATTATATGTTTCCTTTTAAATATCCAGTGCCGCAAAGCGATCCGCCGCGATCGCCCAGAGAAACGCTGCCGACGATGTACGATTTACCTAGCGAAGATTCGGAGGAACCTGGGAAGCCAGACGAATTTCACGATTGGCAGCCGCAGTTGTTAACCCTGGCGTTTCGCCCTCGCAATTATCAGGCTTCTGAGATATTTAGCGGCACTGACATGAACCTTTATTATGACGTGCAGCACCCTCTGTGGCACAAACGCCCCGATTGGTTTGGAGTTGTGGGAGTTCCGAGACTGTACGATGGATCTGAACTGCGGATGAGTTACGTTACTTGGCAGGAAGGCGTGAATCCTTTTGTAATTGTGGAACTGCTTTCACCGGGAACCGAAAAAGAAGATTTAGGTGCAAATATCGATGACGAAAATTCAGGAAATCAGCCGAATGCTGCGGGTAACGGGCAAGTTTTACAGGCCCAGACAAATGAGAAACCGCCCAGTAAATGGGAGGTTTACGAGCAGATTTTGCGGGTTCCTGTTTATGCTGTTTTCAGCCGCTATACTAACAGGTTGCGAGTATTTGTATTGAATGCCGGACACTATCAAGAATTAGAATTATCTGACTCGCGAGTCTGGATTCCGGATCTAGGTTTGGGCTTGGGTTTGTGGCAAGGGGAGTTTCAGGGAATCGATCGCCTGTGGTTGCGCTGGTATGATGTTGATGGCAACTGGATTCTGACTGAAGCGGAACAGCAACGGCAGCGCGCTGAGTCAGCGGAAGCTCAATTGCAGTCTTTGATTCAGCGGTTGCGGGAATCTGGCATCGATCCCGATCGATTTTTAAACCGTTAGAAAAACGGCGGTTGAAACCAGGTTTACACAAACGAAGTCCGCCTCCGTTTTTAAACCGTTAGAAAAGACGGCGGTTGAAACCGCGTCTACACAAACAAAGTCCGCCTCCGCGGACTGAAGAAGATCGCGTAAGTTTAACCCAATATGCTTGGAATTAAGCTATTTCAACCGCCCGGTTTTCTTCAACCTGCGGAGGCACGTGAGTGTTTGTGTAAACCTGGTTTCAACCGCCCGGTTTTCTATTTCAACCGCCCGGTTTTCTTCAACCTGCGGAGGCAGGTTTTGTCTGTGTAGAAGCGGTTTCAACCGCCCGGTTTTCTTCAACCTGCGGAGGCAGGTTTTGTCTGTGTAGACGCGGTTTGAACCGCCCGGTTTTCTATTTCAACCGCCCGGTTTTCTTCAACCTGCGGAGGCAGGTTTTGTCTGTGTAGACGCGGTTTGAACCGCCCGGTTTTTCATTTGAACCGCCCGATTTTCTTGTTTATTGCTGACACTATTTGCCGTAAATCCTTCCGCGTAAGGAGATTGATGCAAATAAGCCTTACCCGCAGAACCAAAAAGTTGCAACTTACCCGCAATCACCGATCGCATAGCAGCGATCGCCTTTTCCATAACTTCCAACAAATCCGGGCTAGACAAAGAATTGCTAGTTTTCAACACATCCATATAAGCATCGCGAACTTCCGTATTCACATTAAACTTAGACACACCTAATGCAATAGATTGATTGATCGTGGATTCCGGCAAACCGCTAGCACCGTGCAACACTAACGGCACCGAAACAGAAGCCCGGATTTTTGCCAAACGCGGGAAATCGAGTTTCGGTTCGCTGAAATATTTACCGTGAACGTTGCCAATTGTTACCGCTAAAAAATCCACCTTAGTTGCTGCAATAAACTCTACAGCTTCCACCGGATCGGTCATCTTTGCGGCTTTTTCTTCAATTGTCAAACCGTCTTCCGTGCCGCTAATTCTGCCGATTTCCGCTTCAACTACCGCACCGTTAGCGTGGGATAACTCAGTCATTTCGCGAGTAAATATCAAGTTTTGTTCGTAAGACAAAGGAGAACCGTCAGCCATGATGGACTTGATACCGGCGGCGAGGGCGAGGTGAATGTCTTTTTCTGAGGTGCTGTGATCTAAGTGTACTGCGATCGGCACTACAGACTTGCGCGCTGCTTCCATGCAAAGCGCAACTAAAGGCGATTTTCCGTATTTGAGGGCGCTGGGGTGAAGTTGCAGCATCGCAGGACTTTGCAGCGCTTCGGCGGCATCGATGACGGCTTTTACTCCTTCGAGATTGTACACGTTAAAAGCGCCGATCGCGTAAGCATTTCTCCGGGCTGTGTTCAGCAATTCGCTAGTTGAGGCGAGCATAAGTACCTGGCTTAAAAACTTTTCCGTTGTCAGTTGTCAGTTGTCAGTTGTCAGTTGTTAGTTGTTAGTTGTCATCAGTCCTCAGTCATTAGTTAGGGAGCATCTCATTTTTGTAAAAAGCATTTTTTCTTTGAGTGCGAGCTTAAGAGCTCGCGAGTATTGTACAGCTCGCGAGCGGGGACAGCACTATAATAAATGCAAAACTGAGATGCTCCCATTAGTTAACTGTCAACTGTCAACTGTCAACTGTCAACTATTTTTGTGCATTACCAGCGTGCAAACCGCACTCTTTCATCGTCGATTCTTCCCACCACCAACGACCTTCGCGTTCGTGTTGGTTTGGCAATACAGGTTTCGTACAAGGTTCGCAACCAATGCTGACAAAACCGCGTTCGTGCAACTTATTGTAAGGCACTTCCAAAGCGCGAATGTATTCCCAAACCTCTGCCGAAGACCAGTTTGCTAAGGGGTTGAATTTAATTAATTCATGGTCTGGAGTTGAAAAAGCACCGTCAACTTCAATCACCGGAATACCGTTGCGGGTACTGGGACTTTGGTCTTTGCGCTGACCGGTAATCCAAGCATCGAGAGTATTCAATTTGCGGCGAAGCGGCTTGACTTTCCGCACGCCACAGCATTCTTTGTGGCCGTCTTCATAAAAACTAAACAATCCCTTTTCATCTACTAGGGCTTGTACTTCTGCTGAATCGGGAAACATTACTTCTAATTTAATGCCGTAATGTTTTCTAACTCGCTCCAGAAACTCATAGGTTTCTGAGTGCAACCGTCCCGTGTCTAGGGTGAAAACGCGGAAGTTTTTGGTAATTTTTGATGCCATGTCGATCAGAACTACATCTTCGGCACCGCTGAAAGAGATTGAAATATTGTCAAAATTGTCTAGGGCAAATTTGAGAATTTCTCGCGGTGTTTTTTGACTGTATTCTGCTTCCAGGGCGACTATGTTGAGATTCTTCTGAGTGGCAACCATATTTTTGCGCGATCGGTGTTCTTTTTTTCTAACTCTTGATTATAGCCGATCGCAGTATCTTTCTCACCGATGAATCGCACGCTAGATCAAAAACGCATCCACAGCTTGAACCGAGCAGCCGTAGAGAGGAAAAAGGTTGAGACTTGACAGCGGTATCGCCCCCAACGTCCCTCGCTAAAATTTTTCGGACTGCAAGTCTCGCACGAGGAGATGAATGCGGTGCAAAATTTTACGGTACAACCACGCTCAAACATTTGATGTCATCTCATCTTTTTTGTGCGCTTAAGTAATACTAAACTGAGATTCTCCCGATTCAACTATTACTTTAGATAGTATTGGCAACTGACTATTTGCTCTCTGCTGCCAAACTTTCCATTTCTTTCTGCCACTTTTTCAATAAAACTTCCCGCTCTTTTTGTTCCTGAGGTTCCGGCATTCTCAAGCCATTTGTAGAATCATATTTGCCGTAATACTGCGACATTCCCTGAAAAGATTTAGTCCCCTCATTGGGCATAATTTTTTTCTGCTTCAGCCACTTTTCGCAAGAACTTTGCCACATGAAAACGCGATCGTGCACTTCGCCACCTAATTTTCTGATGCGCTTAACAGACAGTTCTTTTTTGACAAACAACAGCCGATCGCTCTCTTTGGTACGCTTAATCAAGCGAATTTCGGCGCCGGTGCCCCGGAAAAACTCGATCGCGCAATAGCCCTCCAACTGAAAAATGCAAACTTCCGTTGGAGGATTGCCGTCTTCCGGCAAGATATCCACATCAAAGGGCAACTGGTAGCCGATCGCGCTCACAGACGACTGCGGCAACAGCAACCGCACCCGCAGCAGGCGATCGGTATAATTAGCCCAAAAATCCCGGCGCTCCTCCAACTGCTTAATTTCCGCATCAGACAGCCGCAGCATCCGGGCCACCAAATCGATTGTTTTCTGGAAATAACTGTAATTTAGTCCGCCAATCCATCGCCTCAGCGACTCTTGAGCGGGAGCCGAAAGTAACTGCAATTTCGGATAATATTCGTCTCGCACCCACTCAACCAATTTCGGCCGTTGATTTTTGAGAATATCGCTCGAAATTTTAACTAACAACTCTTCAACTGCTGCAAGTTGCGACGCTGGTGGCATTTCCTTCAAGCACCTGAGCAGCCATTCTACACCCGACAAATCGGCAACCTGATTTTTGGCAAAAATTCCGGCAAGGTGTCGCCCGGCGCGATCGACTACGGGGATACTTGCGGGTAACTGAGCTTTTCCTAATAGTTCTACTGGGGTTTTTAGGTATTGCCAAGTCAATTTTGCTAGCTCGTAATCCGGTAAATCGCGGGTCAGTATTTTAATGATTTGTACTGGCAAAGCATCGGTGCCAGTCGCTGTATTGGCAAAGTCGGCAAAGCACTCTACCAAAGCTCGATCGAGGGCGGGAGCATTGCTAGAAACAGGATTTTCTAACTGGTGGCTGTAATGCAGCGCCAAACGCCACAACAACTGCTGTTTCAGGCGCACGTTGTTCTGAGCTACCAGCCAAATAGCTTGAGATACTTCTCTAGTGCGATCGGGATTTTTCATATCCCATTGAGATTTAGCCCAGAGACAATAAGTCCATTCTAGAGGAGTAATACTGTCAGCTCGATCGCCCTCAATATCTGCTATAATTTCTGCCATTCCTCGCAAAACACCTGCTTTCACTTCGCTAATATTTGGCTTGCTTTTCTGTGCAAAGCTTCCCGCAGTTTTTGTTTTTTCTGGCAGCCGCTGGCTGGGATTTTCCGGTAGTTGAATTTGGCGAAACTGAACGCTCATATTTATAATTTGTTTGCTATAAAGTTGCTGCACTAGCATGATGCAATTTTTGACCAGAAAGAATTGGTTTAAAGGGGAGCATCTCTGTTTTGCGAAAAGCATTTTTTTATTATAGTGCGAGCACGCAAGAGCTCGCGTATTCTACAACTTGCGAGTTCGCGACAGCACTATATTCCAATACGGTTGACTTAACACTATTTATGCGCCGGAGATCCCCCTAAATCCCCCTTAAGAAGGGGGACTTTGAGAGCATTCTTGTCCCACCCCCTACTCCCCTTTTTCAAGGGGGGTTAGGGGGGATCTGTCTTAAGTAAACGGTATTGCACTATATTCCTTCCATGTAGAAGTCACTGTCAACTGTCAACTGTCAACTGTCAACTGTCAACTGTCAACTGTCAACTGTCAACTGTCAACTTTCAACTGTCAACTTTCAACCGACTCTTGTAGAGAAATCTCTCGCAAGTGCGCGATCGATCGCAATTGAAAACCCCGTTGATTGGCTCGCCCGCGCGTCATTTCTGTGATTGTAATATTTTACACAATTTTCGATATTCAGGGAAGGTACGACTGGGAAAACTAGCTGGGGTTGGGCGTTATGCTCTCTTTCGGCAGAAGTCAAGCTAGCTTGTCCGTGCGGCAGTAGTCCTGTGAACTCAAAAAAGAAGCACACAAGTGCGATCGCCCTACCCGAAAGAATTGGTTTAAAGCCCAAAGCCCGATCGCCCTTGAGAAATTAAAATCAGACTATTCATTACTCCCATCCTCGGACTTCCAGGTAGAGGTCGCACTCAACTGTCAATTGTCAACTGTCAACTGTCAACTGAAATCACAATCTCCCTCTCAAGTAGCATAGACTAAATTTGTAAATTGTTATTAAATTTAGTTGTGCGCGAGAGTAACTTAAAAGTTAAGAGAAGTTGCTAACACTACCTAGTGTAACAATCCTCAATCGCGTAGGAAATTTTACAGTAAATAAAATTAGAAGGTTTGTGATGAGAATTGCCCAAATTGCCCCCCTGTTCGAGCGAGTTCCGCCCCCAGCTTACGGAGGAATTGAACTGGTGGTCAGCCTCTTGACCGAAGAATTAGTCAGAAGGGGACATGAAGTCACCTTATTTGCCTCCGGCGATTCAATTACTTCTGCTACTTTAGAATCAGTTCACCCCAGAGCGCTGCGTCTCGATCCCACCGTTAAAGAATACGGCATTTACGATATGATGCAACTGAGCAAAGTATATGGAAAAGCCGGAGAATTTGATATCATTCATTCCCACGTAGGCTGCACAGCTTTGTCTTACTCGCACTTAGTAAAAACGCCCACAGTTCACACCCTCCACGGCATTTTTACCCCAGACAACGAGAAGATGTTTAGCTTGGCCCGCACTCAGCCCTATCTAAGTATTTCTAACTCTCAGCGGGAAGATAGATTAAATCTCAACTGCGTCGCCACAGTTTATAACGGCATCGATCCGACCACCTACGAATTTTACCAGCAGCCGGACAATCCTGCTTATTTAGCTTTTCTAGGTCGAATTTCACCAGAAAAAGGGGCTCATTTAGCCATAGAAATTGCTAAGGCCTCCGGCTGGCATTTAAAGATGGCTGGAAAAGTTGATGTTGTCGATCGCGAATATTTCGAGCAAGAAATCAAGCCGCACATTGACGGCAGGCAAATAGAATATTTAGGCGAAGCCAACCACGCCCAAAAAAGCGTGCTGATGGGCGGTGCAGTCGCCACATTATTTCCGATTACTTGGCGCGAACCTTTCGGGTTAGTCATGATTGAGTCCATGGTAACGGGAACGCCCGTAATTGCCATGAAATTAGGCTCGACTTCCGAAGTTATTGTTCACGAAAAAACGGGTTTTCTGTGCGAAAGCGTGGCAGAATGTATCGCCGCCATCGAGCCGGCCCGAGAACTCGATCGCAGCGCTTGTCGCCAACACGCGATCGATCGCTTCAGCGTTAAAACAATGGTCGATGGCTATGAAGCAGTTTACCGACAAATTTTAAAAGAGCGATTTTCTCAAAACGGTCACGCGCATCATTTGACAGAATTAGAACTGCACGGCAGATAGCTGGGCGATGACAAATTAAACGCAAGGCAGGTTTAGTTATCGAAAATTTACTTACCACATTCAATCAACCGGGTTATTTTATGGAAACACCCGGTTTTTACCTGAGTTTAATTAATTGTCATTTTAGTTGTCGTAAAACAGGCTCGAACTTTCAGTAGAAGATTCTCAGCAGCAAGAGGAAGAAGGACACGGCATTGCCATGTCCCTAATGTATTTCAGAAGATTAGATAATATTACAAAAGTTTTTTTAATTAATTTTTTGGGACGGGCTAGAAGCCCATCCCACAAGAAAAAAATGTGGGATGGGCTTCTAGCCCGTCCTAGCTATTTTGGGGACGGGCTAGAAGCCCATCCCACAAGAAAAAAATGTGGGATGGGCTTCTAGCCCGTCCTAGCTATTTTTGCAATAAGTCTATTAAAAACTGCTGTATTAGTTGGTCGATATCATGCTGATTTTTTACCGAGCACTTCACTTTTTAGTCCGGATTTAAGAAAAATGAAATTTATTTTAGGAAGTCAACTATTTGCTGGCATCAGTTGAAAAAAAATGGTATGATGCTAATAGTGAAGCATTACATCAGGGTGCTTCGTGTCAAAATTTAATGCCAAAAAGTCAAGAGTCAAAAGCTCAAGAAAATTAAACTTTTGAAAGCTGGGAATCCACTTTTTGTAAAAATGACCGATACCTATGAAATAGAAGGAAAAACATTTGTCGCTGCTGCGGAGTTACCCGTAACCGAGTGGCCTTGCGCGATCGCCGATCGACCTCAACCAACACTCACCCTCAAAGACGATGATTTATTCCTGATTACTGACACCCTCGGCAACATCTCAGGCTGCTTAGAAGACGACAACGTGTCTAGCTTTGGGTTGTTTTGCCACGACACGCGCTTCCTCAGCCGCCTAGAATTGCAAATAGAAGGGCGATCGCCAATTTTGCTCAGCAGCAACGCCGAAAAAGGCTACCTGCAAACAGTTTTGTGCTCAAATCCCCGCATTGACGATCGCATCCAGGCAGAAACCATCGGCATCAGGCGAGAAATGGTGCTCAACGGCGGTTTATTTGAAGAAATAGAAATCACCAACTTCACCACAAAACCAGTCAGCTTTGAAATAAGTCTCAGCTTCAGCTCAGATTTCTTAGACTTATTTGAAGTCCGGGGTTACGGCCGCTCCCAGCGCGGGAAACTCCTGCGCCTGATGCCCCAAAAAACCGACGGAGCATCCCCCAGCGAATTTGCAGACAAAGCAGCTTTTCCTGACGCTGCAAACGGCAATAGCCACGGTGAAAATCCGGCAGTAGAAAACCCAAATGTGCCAATTCAAGAATCAGCAAAAAACTCGATCGGCGATCGAGCGATCGCCCCATATCCTTTCTGCGATCTTCAACAAGATTTAACCCTTGCCTACCAAGGTTTAGACGGCTTAGTAATGGAATCTCGGATCGAGTTTTACAACCAGCCACCATCACTGTTTCAGGGGAATACAGCAGTATGGCGCATCTCCCTAAAATCCCACGAAGCAATCAAATTGGGATATCGGCTCAAAATGCTGATCGACGGCAAATCGATCTCCCAAGTTACCACTCCCGTAAACCTAGTTCAAGCCAAAGCAGCGGAACTTTTAGAAGAGCGAGAATGGCTGACCGAAATTACCAGAATTAAGTCAGATAAAAACACCTTTAATCGACTCCTAAAACGCGCCGAACAAGACATTTATTCCCTACGACAAACCTTTGGCAAAGGCAAAGCAATTTCAGCCGGAGTTCCCTGGTTCTCGACATTATTCGGGCGCGACTCCATCATCGCCGCTGCTCAAATCTTAATTCTCGATCCAAGTTTAGCCAGACAAACTCTGACAACCTTAGCTCACTATCAAGGCAAAACCGACGACGATTGGCGCGACGAAGAACCGGGCAAAATACTGCATGAAATTCGCATGGGAGAAATGGCTCGCTGCAACGAAATTCCCCACACTCCCTATTACGGAACAGTCGATGCTACGCCTTTGTGGTTGATGCTTTACGCTGAATATTACGCCTGGACATACGACAGCCAAACTTTAGATCTTTTGTGGCCAAATGCTTTGGCAGCGATGGAATGGATCGATCGCAAATGTGCCGCCACAGGCTACCTCAGCTATTACAAAAAATCCCAGCGCGGCTTAGCAAATCAAGGCTGGAAAGACTCGGGAGATTGCATCGTCAACCGATCGGGCGTCATTGCAGAAGGAGCGATCGCCCTTTGCGAAGTCCAAGCCTACGTTTACGCTGCCAAAACCAGGCTGGCAGAGATTGCCCGCATCAAGAAACGCATCGATTTATGCGATCGCTGGCTAGAAGAAGCAAAAGACCTAAAAACCCGATTCAACCGCGATTTTTGGATCGAAGATTTAGATTATTGCGCCCTAGCATTAGACGGCCAAGGCAAACCTGTAGACAGCATTTCATCAAATCCGGGACACTGTTTGCACCTCGGCATTTTGTCGCGAGAAAAAGCTCGCAGCGTAGCTGAAAGATTGCAAGCCCTAGATATGTTTAGCGGTTGGGGAATTCGCACCCTATCCTCCTTATCTCCCGCCTACAATCCCATAGGCTACCACACAGGCTCAGTCTGGCCGCACGACAACGCTTTGACAGCTATGGGATTGCGATCGCTCGGCCGAGTCGAACAAGCCCTAGAAGTAGCTCAAGGCTTATTTGACATGACTTTGCTGCAACCCTACGAGCGTCCCCCCGAACTTTTTTGCGGCTACGAGCGCAACAGCCAGAGCGATCGCCCCGTGCAGTATCCTGTAGCTTGCTCGCCCCAAGCTTGGGCAACTGGCAGCATTTTTCAACTGTTGCAAATGATGTTAAATTTAGTTCCCGATGCCCCTAACAACCAACTGCGAATTATCGATCCAGCCTTACCAGAATCGATTAATAAGTTGTCGCTAAACAACTTAAGGATAGGCTCAACTTTGCTAGATTTGGAATTTGAGAGATCTGGTTCCTCAACCGCTTGTCGGGTGATGAAAAAACGCGGCAATTTGCGAGTAATTATCGAAGCTTAAATGCGGCTAAGGATCGCAAATTAAATAACTTACAATTTTAATTGTTATTGTGGGGTGGGCGGGAGAGCCCGCCCTTTTTGGACGGGCTCTCCCGCCCACCCCACAAACTTGTGTAAGTTATTTAATTCTCATTCTTAAGTGGGAATTGGGAATTCCCAATTCCCTTGATTCGCGACACGGAAGTCACGGAGGCAGGGATAGCTTTTTTTCTCTTCCGACTTCATCGGACTTCTTCTTTCTGGCTTATTCTGGCTTATTCTGGCTTATTCTTCCCTCTTTCTTGTTCCTTCTTCCCTCTTCCCTCTTCCTTCTTCCCTCTTCCTTCTTCCCTCTTCCTTCTTCCCTCTTCCTTCTTCCCTCTTCCTTCTTCCTTCTTCCTTCTTCGCTGAGGCTATGTAACCGGCTATATTGTATTTAGAAGTGCATTGATTTGTTTGCAAAATGGCGCAATCAAATAACCGTAGTGAAGCGGGGCGAAAGCCATCACCCCAGCAGCTTCTGGAGCGAGATTATCCGCCGTGAACAATAGTAAGGAAGTGTGAAATTATGTCAAAAATTTTAGTAGTGGACGATGTTCCCAGCGAACTGGAAATCATCTGTCGCATTCTTCAAGATGCCGGAATGCAGGTGATCCGGGCTGGTGACGGCGAAGAAGCGATCGCGCTGATCCGAGAAGTGCCGCCGGATCTCGTGGTGTTAGACGTAGTGATGCCACGAATGAACGGATTTGAAGTGATCAGAGAATTGCGGGGCGATCGCGCCACTGCACACTTGCCAGTAGTATTTTGTACTCATAAAAACACCGATATCGATAAAGCTTGGGGAACCGATTTAGGCGCCGATGCTTACGTCAGCAAACCATTTGAGCCTCAGCAACTCGTCAACATCGTGCAGCGAAGTTTAAGGAGATGCCAATCAACCCCATAATTCAAAGTTTGACCTAAACTTGAGCAAACTTTTAAGGATAACATATATTTTTTTTGCAAGAGGTCTAATATAGCCGTTCTCCTAATAGTGAGGTAATTGGCAATAGGTAATTGGTAATCGCGCTTGACCTCACTCACACTCTTTTGTGCTATATCAAGTGTTCAGTAGCATTCACCAAATATCATAGCGAGAAACCCAGTTTTTTTTTCAACAAACATGGTTTCTAAATTCCTTAAAAGTGGTAGATATATTAGAGAAATCATTCCAGTTGCCCAGCCCGCTATTTATTTAACCATTTGATCCTGTAAAACCGATCCAGATAAACTCTCGGAGCGATCGGCTTTCCTAGCAAAGCAAATTCCTCATTTGTAAGATACACTAGAAACAAAAAATCAGGAATGAAAACAACTGCTACCCAGGCGGCGGGGAATCAGACAACTGGAACAAAGCAATTTCTCCTTTTCGGTCAAGGAGGCAGTCTCTTTGGCGTAGAGTTAGAAGCAGTGCGGGAAGTTCTTTCCCTCAACGAACAACCGATTTCCCCGGTTCCTAACACCCTGCCATTTTTGTTGGGATTAACCAACTTGCGGGGCGAAATCCTAGCAGCAGCAGACTTCGGACGGTTTGCTGGGCTCGATCCGGTTGACACCCACCACCCAAGCAGCCGCATCTTAGTGGTGGAAGCGCCCGATCCGCGAGATGTGAGATTGTCGAAAATGCGGATGGGCTTGGCTGTCTCCCGTGTCGAAGGAGTTTTGTCTCTAAATCCCGATCGCACTGTCTCAGCAGTAGATGTCAGTCCCGACTTAGCTCCCTTCTTAAAAGGTTTGTACAATTCTGAAGGACGCTTGCTAATGATAGTCGATGTCGAAGCGATCGCTCATTCCGAACGCTGGTAATTAAACAGTTGACAGTTGACAGTTGACAGTTGACAGTTGGCAGTTGACAGTTGACAGTTGGCAGTTGGCAGTTGACAGTTGACAGTTGACAGTTGACAGTGAGGTTTTTAGGCAGTTGACAATTGACAAAGGAAGAATATGGAGTCAATCTAAAATCTAAAATCTAAAATCGATCGCCTTTAATTTACCAATTCTTAATTTTATCATGAATTTTATCTATAGTTCGATCGCCACGACATTCACCCTGACATTACCTGACTTTTCTATTTCGCTGGTAGCTGGGATTGCCAATTGTATTATTTGTTTCTGTTACTTTGCGATCGCCTCGCTAATCAGCTTAGGTTTGTGGCGAAACCGTCAATTCGGGTTCGACATCTTCGCCACAGTCACAGCAGCCATATTTTGGAGCTGCGCTTTCGGCCACAGCGGCCACGCAGCCGAATACCTGGGATTGCCGCACTCCCATGTGGCACAAACTGTATCGGATTGGATAACTGTCATTCCGGCGATCGCCTTTTTGAGTCTGTCCAACCGCTACCAATTCTTAGTAGGTTCCACCCAAATTCTTACCTCCAAAAAAGCAACAGAACAAGCCCTCAGCGAAACAACCCAGCGATTTCAGGCAATCTTCGACCAAGCTTTTCAACTAATCGCATTATTGAACCCAGACGGCACTCTGATCGAAGCAAATCAGACAGCATTAGAATTGGGCGATTTGGAACCATCAGAAGTGCTGGGGCTAAAATTTTGGCACACACCTTGGTGGGCATCATCCCCAACCAACCAGCAGCGCCTCAAAACCAACATTAAACAAGTCTCGGCAGGCAAGTTTGTACGGGAAGAATACGAAATCACCGGAGCCAACAACCAGGTGACAGTAATTGACATATCATTTAAGCCCCTGTTAAATGAAACAGGAGAAGTATTTCAAATTCTCGCGGAAGGCCGCGACATAACAGCGCGCAAACAGACAGAAGCCAAATTGCAGCAGCTAACCGCAGAACTAGAGCAGCGAGTCAATGACAGAACCGAGCAGATTCAGCAAACCAACGCACTATTGCAACAGGAAGTTCGCGATCGCACCGCTGTTCAAGAGCAATTAAAAGCCTCTGAACAATTTTTAAACAACATCATCAACACCATCCCTGACCCGATTTATGTCAAAGACGAACAGCACCGCTGGCTAGCATTAAATGATGCCTTTTGTCAATACATCGGTCGCAGCAGATCGGAACTAATTGGCAAAGCTTACCGCGACTTCTTGCCCAAAGAACAAGCAGACATATATGAAGAAAAAAACCAATTAGTTTTCTGGGCAAACACCAGCAGCGAAACCCAAGAAACCATTACTGAACCGGACGGAAATACCCGTTTTCTGTCGGTCAAAAAATCTACCTTTGTAGATGCCGGCGGCAGCAAAGTCCTCGTTTGCGCCATTAGAGAAATCACCAACCGGGTGCGTATGGAAGAACAACTGCGGGAGACACTCGCCGAGGCTGAAAGCTCCCAAAACTTGCTGCGAACAGTTATTGACGCTACCCCAGACTTGATCTTCGTCAAAGATCGAAACTTCCGCTACAGCCTAGTCAACGCAGGTTTCGCCGCCGCCTTCGGCAAAACCCAAGCAGAAATGCTAGGCAAAGATGACCTAGAACTCAACGTACCCACAGAGCAAATATTCGGCAACTTCCATACCCAAACAGATCCTCAAAGACAAGTTAAAGGCTGGCGCGCTGATGACACAGCCGTACTCAACGGTCAGGAAGTCCATAACCCCAACGACATTGCCTCCTTAGCAGACGGCAAAGTACACATCTTCGACACCCAAAAATCGCCCCTCAAAGACGCAGAAGGCAAGATTCTAGGCGTTCTCGGCTTCTCGCGCGACATCACACAACGGCGCGAATCCGAACAAGAACTATTGCGGCTCAAAGCAATCTTAGAAACCACCACCGACTGGGTAGGCATGGCAGACTCCCAACAGCGCAGCATCTATCTCAACCGCGCAGCCAGAGAAATGTTGAGAGTTGGCAAGGACTCAGATTTAGCCGGAATTAGTATTTCTGACGTAACATCGCCCAAAAGTATGGACACTCTGATGGAAGTTGGTATCCCCGCAGCTTGCCGGGACGGGGTGTGGAGCGGCGAGACAATTTGGCAGACTTTAGACGGCGAAGAAATACCCGTTTCCCAAGTAATTATTGCCCACAAATCCCAGAGCGGAGAAGTTGAATTTATGTCAACGATCGCCCGCAACATTACAGAACGCAAGCGCACCGAACAAGCCTTGCAGCAGAACTTGCAAATGCTCGACCTTGCCAGCGATGCTTTGATTGTTCGAGACATTGACGGCACGATTAATTATTGGAACCAAGGCGCCCAGAGAATGTACGGCTTCACGAAACAAGAAGCTTTGGGTCAACTGACCCACACTCTTTTTCACACCATGTTTCCCCAGCCTTTAGAAATAATATCGGCACAGTTAGCAGAGCGGGATTATTGGGAAGGAGAACTGATTCACACCACGAAGTACCACACCAAAATTACCGTATTCAGCCGCTGGAATTTGCAGCGAGACGAACAGGGAAAACCCAAAGCAATTTTAGAAACCAACAACGACATTACAGGGCGCAAGCAATCCGAAATCGAAAATCAAAGATTGAGATCGATCGTCGAAAGTAGCTCGGATTTTATCGGGATGGCAACAATGGAGGGAGAGCCATTTTACCTGAACTCCGCTGGCATTAAGCTAGTGGGACTCAACTCTCCCGAAGAACTCAAAACTAAGAATACGGGGGAATTCTTTTTTCCAGAAGACCTCCAGCAATTCACAGCAGAAATTATGCCGTGCGTCATGGAGACTGGCTCTTGGCGGGGCGAGTTTCGGTTGAAGCACTTTCGCACCGGCGATCGCATTCCCGTTGACTACAGCGTATTTACAGTCAAACACCCAGAAACAGGAGAGCCGATGGGGTTGGCAACAGTTACCCGCGACATCAGCGATCGCAAACGGGCAGAAGAAATGCTGCGCGATCGCGAAAGACTGTTCCGAGCCATTTTCGACCAATCGTTACAATTCATGGGGCTGCTAGAGCCAGACGGTACTGTTTTGGAAATCAACCAAACAGCCCTCCTTGCCGCTGAGGTGGGGATTGAAGAGGTAGTAGGCAAGCCGTTTTGGGAAACCCCGTGGTGGCAGATTTCCCCAGAAGTCAAGCAACAGGTACGAGAAGCTGTCGCCAAAGCCGCCGCCGGCGAGGTAGTTCGCTACGAAGCGGAAGTCCTACTTACCGGGGGTTTCCTCGCAACCCTTGACTTCTCCCTCAAACCCATCAAAGACGAGAGCGACAAAGTCGTGCTATTAATTCCAGAAGGCCGCGATCTGAGCGATCGCAAAGCCCTAGAACGAGAGCTTTCTTTGCGTCAAGCTCGCTTTGATGCCTTTTTCGCCGCAGCACCAGCGGGAATGTTCATCACCGACGACCAACTGCGGTTCGTGCAGTTCAACGAAAAGCTTGCCGAACTTGGAGGTCAGCCGGCTTCAGCATACATCGGCAAAACCCTATGGGAAGCCGAACCGGAAATGGCACCGGTTCTCGGCCCGCTGTACCAGCAGGTTTTGAGTACCAACGAAGCGATTTTAAACATTGAACTCTCCCACGCCACCACCGCGCAGCCCGATGTGGTGCGGGATTGGCTGTCTTCTTACTTTCCTTTGCCGGGAGAGGACGGCAAACCCATTGGTATCGGTGCTTTCGTTCTGGAAGTGACCGATCGCAAAGCCCTAGAACGAGAATTAGTTTTGCGTCAATCCCGCTTTGACGCATTTTTCGCAGCGTCCCCAGCCTCAATGTTTATTTTTGACGACAAGTTGCGGTTCGTGCAAGTCAACGAAAGTTTGGCAGAAACTACAGGGCCCTCAGTTGCCGAGCACCTAGGCAAAACCGTCACAGAAGTGATACCGGAAATGGTCGATACTCTACAGCCGATTTTGCAGGGGGTTTTGGCAAACAACCAGCCGCTTTTAAATATTGAGGTTGCAGGTACAACCGTCAATCAACCGGGCGTAATCCGAGATTGGCTGGCTTCTTACTTTCCTTTGGCCGGAGAGGACGGGAAACCGATCGGTGTTGGCGGTGTGGCGATCGAAATTACCGATCGCAAAAAAGCCGAAGCAGAGCGCGATCGATTTTTCACCCTGTCCCTAGACTTGCTTTGCATTGCCGATTTTGAAGGCAAATTCAAGCGTCTCAATCCCGCTTGGGCAAAAACCCTCGGCTACACAGTAGAAGAACTCCAAAACCAATCTTTTATCGATTTTGTCCATGCCGAAGACGTGGAAAAAACCTTGGCAGAAACGGCAAAAGTAGCCGGCGGTGCCGAAACAATATCTTTTGAAAATCGCTACCGCTGCAAAGACGGTTCCTACAAATGGCTGTCCTGGAAATCGCGACCGCTAATAGAAGAAAAGATCATGTATGCAGTCGCGCGCGACATTACCGAAAGCAAACAAACAATTAGTCAACTGCAAGAAACAACAGCCCAATTAGCCCGTTCTGAAGAGGAATTTAGAGGGCAAAGCAATCTCTTGCAACTGCTAATTAACAGCATTAGCGACGGCGTGGTTGCTGCCGATGCCAATGGCAATTTTGTGTTGTTCAACCCCGCCGCTACAAATATGTTTGGCTCGGGTTCCACAGATGCTCTCCCCAACGAGTGGGCGGCAAAATACGGTGTATTTTTGCCCGATACCGTCACTCCCTATCCCACAGCCGACATCCCTTTAGTACGCACGCTTCGAGGAGAATCCGTTGACGATGTAGATATTTTCACCCGCCACGCAGCCCAGCCTGAGGGCCTGTGGGTCAAAATTAACGGCCGGCCGCTCAAAGACGAAACAGGAGCAATTAAAGGTGGTGTAGTCGTTTGTCGCAACGTCACCCAGGAAAAAGCATCGCAGCAGCAGATGCAGCAGTTGGCCGAGGCACAGGAACGCTTGCTGCAAGAACTCAAAACGCGGCAAAATGCCCTCGATGAAGCTGCGATCGTCAGCGAAACTGACCTCAAAGGCATAATTACCTACGTTAACGAAAGATTCACCCAAATATCCGGTTTCAGCATGGGAGAACTGCTGCACCGCGACCACCGCATTGTCAATTCTGGCTACCATCCCAAAGCATTTTTTTCCGAAATGTGGCTGACAATTTCTCGCGGTTTGGTGTGGAAAGGGGAAATCAAAAATCGGCGCAAAGATGGCTCGTTTTATTGGGTAGATTCCACGATCGCCCCCATCTTCGATACTAGCGGTACCATAGTCAAATATATCGCCATCCGCTTTGACATTACCGAGCGCAAAGAGGCAGAGGAAGGACTGGAAAAATTTGCAGCCGAACGCAAAGCTGAAGCCGATTCGATGACGCAGCAAGTCCTCAAACTGTTGGGAGAAATTAAAGGCGCAGCTCAAGGGGATTTGACAGTCAGGGCGGAAGTAACGAATGACGTTTTAGGTGCTGTCGCCGACTCTTTTAACTTTTTAATTGGTTCTCTGCGGAAGGTGGTAACGGGAATTCAAACTTTAGCCGAACAGGTAACATCTGCCACTGGCGAGTCAATTAACAATACCAGCGAACTCACTCAACAGGCGGAAGTTCAAGCAGAAAAAATATCTGCAATCATGCGGGAAATCGAGCGAATCGTGAATTCGATCCGCGACGTGCGAGATGTTTCGGTGCGCGCCGAAACCGTTGCTCAGCAGTCTTCTCACACCGCAGAAGTCGGCGGTATGGCGGTCGATCGCGCTGTCGAAGGCATTAACGAGCTCCGATTGACGATCGCCTCTACCTCAAAAATGATGAAGCGTTTGGGCGAATCTTCGCAACAAATCGGCAAAATTGTCACTTCGATTTCTCAGCTTGCTTCCCAAACCAATTTGTTAGCTCTCAATGCTACGATTGAAGCAGCCAGAGCCGGCGAACAAGGTTTAGGTTTTGCGGTTGTCGCCGAAGAGGTGCGGAAGCTTGCAGAGCGATCGGCCGGCGCGACTGAGGAAATATCGGAAATTGTGGGTACAATTCAAGAAGAAATCAGCCGCGTGATGAAGGCAATGGAATCGGGAACACTGGAGGTAGTGGAAGGTACTAAGCTAGCAAGCGAAGCTAAAACTCACCTGAATGCCATCATCGAAGTTAGTCGAGAAATGAATGCTTTGGTGCAGAATATTACTCGCGCTTCGGCTAAACAAACTGTTTCGGCTGAGGAGATTTCTAACAGTATGCAGCAAGTCAATGAGATTGCAAATACAACTGCCCAAAAAGGTTCCGATGTCAAAGCATCGCTTGATGATTTATCCGGTTCTGTCAGCAAATTGCAAAAGTCGGTGGCTAATTTCCGCAGTTAGTTATTAGTCAAAGGTTTGTAGTGAGGACTTTAGTCCTTCTATGGATGCGGACTAAAGTCCTCACTACAAACCAATCTTATTAGGGTCATCCTTTTCGGAGATGATATTAAGAGGCTCCCCTTAAGAAGTCACAGTGTGCGATGATGAATGCTAGCATAGATCGGTATTTGGAATATTTTAAGGTGCAGCTATCGTGTTTGAAATCGAGTTTACAGACCAAGCAATTGAGGATTTGCAGTGGTTTAAAAAACACGAACAGAATGTAATTGTTGACGGTATTGAAGCTAACCTTTGTTATGAACCCACTACGGAGACGCGCAACCGGAAACCCCTGCGTCCAAACAATACAGCAGAATGGGAATTGAGAGTGGGGCTATATCGCGTTTTGTACAACGTTGAGCAGCAAGTTAAAATTGTCAGTATAGAGCGCATCGCTGGCAAGCCTGGGAATAAATACATATTTCAAGGGGAAGAGGAAGAACTATGATGAACTGGGATTATCGAGTATTTTTTGAGGATGGCGGGTACACAATTCGCACGGTGTATTATGACGATACGGGTGCGATCGCAGCCTGCTCGGAAAAAGAAACTGCACCTTATGGAGAATCATTGGCAGAACTTCAAGCAGAATTAAACCAACTCCTGGCTGCTCTAAAAAAGCCAGTTATTTCTGCTGACGATGTGCCGGCTCCAAGCGATCGTCCGAAGGCAAAAAGAGGAAAATCATTGCAAGCAGTGCGGCAACAACTTGGCTTGCAATCGGAAATAACGAAAGAAAGTTCGTTGAGTTCAAAGGATTAATAAAAAACCGAGGTTATCGGTAATAGTTCAAAAGTACTGGGCACCGATATTCATATTTATAGCAACCGCCACATCCGGCGCTCACATAAATAACCTGATGAATAGAGCTTAGAACCCTATAGCATAAACGGTTTGATTCCCGTACCTTGTAACTGTCAACTGTCAACCATTCGACTACGCTCACGGCAAGCTCTCAACTGTCAACTGTCAACTGTCAACTGTCAACTGCTATATATGGATGATGATGATTTAAACGAATTAATAGATGCTTTTACCGCAGAAACGCAAGAGTTTCTCCAATCAATGGAAACTCACCTGCTGGCGATGGAAGGCGCAGATTTGAAAGGGCGACAAGCGGGTGTTAAAGAAATGTTTCGGGCCGCTCACTCGATTAAAGGTGCGGGTTCGATGTTGGGCTTTCAAGACGTGTCGGCGGCGGCTCACACGCTGGAGGACTGTTTTGTCATTTTGCGCGATCGCACGGACTTGTCGGCCCTGGAACCGGTCACTATAACTGTTTTGCTGCAAGGGGTGGATGCTCTCAAAAAGATAGCGGCCGAAGCAATTCACCACTCGGATGTCAGCACTCCCGATCAAAGGTCAAACCTGGAGGCGATCGCCCAAATTCATGCCCAGTTCGAGGCAAAGTACGGCAAGCCGGGGCCGCCGCCAGTCCCCGCAGCCAGTCGATCGGCAGCCCCGGAAACCCTGAAACTGATTTTTGAACACGAATTGCCGCCAATCTTCAATCGCCTAGAAACTGAGCTTTCCCAAGCTTCGGAGGCAGATTTGCCAAAAAGCGTCACCGCCCTCAACCAGGTTTATTACCAACTCTCCGGCTTGGCTGGAATGCTGCAATTGCCGGATTTTGGGAAAGTCGCTGAACCCCTCAGAGATTTGATCGACTCTCCAGATTTGACTTTACAGCGGTTGCAGTCCGAGGGTTGGGCGATCGCCCAGTCGTTGCAAACCGCACGCCAGCAGCTATTAGACGGAAGGGCGATCCTCTTCGAGGGCTGCGCTAACGAACTCCCCCAAATCTCCCCCCCACCCCCAAACGAATCACAAACATCCGAAACCTCCCCCCCTCTCCCCCTCTCCCCCTCTCCCCTCTCTCCCTCTCCCCCTCTCCCCAATCCCCAAAGACCGACAATCCGCGTAGACTTAGAACGGTTAACA
Organism: Microcoleus sp. PH2017_28_MFU_U_A; assembly: GCF_020738035.1. Classification (NCBI taxonomy): domain Bacteria; kingdom Bacillati; phylum Cyanobacteriota; class Cyanophyceae; order Oscillatoriales; family Microcoleaceae; genus Microcoleus; species Microcoleus sp. PH2017_28_MFU_U_A. The sequence continues at coordinate 2,578 of NZ_JAEQCX010000144.1, read as the reverse complement.
GAATTGGTGAATCTAGTCGGAGAATTAGTGATCAACCGTACAAATTTGGAACTTCAAGAATCCGAATTGCGCGGCGAAGTCAAGCGAATTCGCCGCAGTATCGTAGATTTAAATCAATTCGGCGGCCAGTTGCGCGAAGAATACGACAGACTGAGTTTTGCAGACTGGAGAGGAGGAAACGGCAATTCGGGATTAGGAAAACTTGCAGGATATGAAACAGAATTTCCACTGATTGTTAACGACAAATCCTCGATCGACCATTCTCACTTCGATATCTTAGAGATGGATCGTTATACAGAGTTCCACTCAACCGCCGCAGAAGTCATCGAAACCGCCGAAGCAATTTCTCAATCCGCCACCAAATTAGACACCTTAGCAATGAAATTCGAGCGCAGTACCGACCAACTGCGCCGCATCACCGAACAACTTCGCAGCCGCGTCATGCAGTTGCGAGTCGTGAGTTTCAGTCGCGCCGTAGACCACTTACCGAGGGCGCTTCGGGATATGTGCCTCACCTACGATAAAGATGTCAACCTGCTGTTAGTAGGAAGGGATACCAAAATTGACGAAAGTTTGCTCGACGCTTTGCGCGATCCCTTGGTACATTTAGTAAGAAACGCTTTTGACCACGGCATCGAAATGCCCGAAGTTCGGCAAGCAATTGGCAAACCCGCCAGCGGTCAAATTGAAATCGAAGCCCGCCACCAAGGCGGCCAAACTATTATTACTGTCGCCGATGACGGTAAAGGTATTGACCCGGAAATCATTCGCCGCAAAATAGTTAAAAAGGGTTTAGCGACGGAAGAACAAGCCCAAGAATTTTCGATTGCCGAACTCTATGATTTTCTATTTTGGCCGGGTTTCAGCACTGCCGAGGAAGTGAGCGATCTTTCCGGGCGAGGAGTCGGACTCGACGTGGTGCGAACAAATTTGCGGACTGTGCGGGGGACTGTGAAGGTGGACTCTCGCCTCGGAAAAGGTACGAGTTTTATCATCAAACTGCCGCTGTTGCTGTCAATTACTGAGGCTTTGATGGTAAAGACCGATCGCAATAAAATAGCAGTACCGCTAGATGCAGTCGAGGAAATTCTGCATATTAAAGCTTCGGAAGTTCACACCGCCGGCAATCAGCCGATGTTGTGGTGGCGGGATGAATTTATTCGTTTGGTGCGACTGCAAGATTTGCTCGAATACAGCGTCGTCGGGCCCGATGGCCCCTCTCCAGACCCTTTGACTCAAGATCACATTCCCGTCTTGGTTTTGGCTTCTACCGAAGGAATGCTGGCGGTGGCCGTGGAACGCCTGATCGGCCAGCAGGAAATTGTGGTTAAACCTTTGCCGCCTCCTCTATCCAAGCCTCGCGGGGTTTTGGGGAGTACGATTTTGGGGGACGGTAAAGTTGTAACTATTTTGGATGTGGATGATTTGGTGGGTCAACCTTTATCCAATAGTTCGATCGCCCCTGTGTCTGGTAAAGTGCCACAAGTGGCGCCGACTTCGAGTCAGTCGCCCCAGATTTTGGTAGTGGACGATTCCTATACAATTCGGCAGTTGTTGTCTCTGATGCTGACTCGTGCCCGCTACCGCGTAGTTCAGGCTAAAGACGGCTTGGATGCCCTGGAAAAGCTGCAAAATGGTCTTGATTGCAGTTTGGCGATTGTCGATATTGAAATGCCCCGGATGGATGGATTTGAATTATTGCGCTCTATGCGATCGACCCAGCGGTTTGCTAAGATTCCCGTAGCCATGCTGACATCCCGCAGCGGCGAAAAACACCGACAAATGGCAATGGAATTAGGCGCCAATCAATATTTTACGAAACCTTACAGTGAATCTCAACTTTTAGAAGCAATACCAAAATTAATCAAACATTAAATAAAGGTACGTAGTTGCGCTTTAGCGCTCTTTCATATATATACAAAGAGCGCTGAAGCGCAACTACATACCTAGAAAAAAATACTATTTCCCAGCAGTGCCTGGTAACGAATAGATTCCCAATCTAAAATCTAAAATCGCATGACTCACACGAATTACAATCGCCGCTTTCGCAGCAAAAAACAAGGCGCTGTCAGAACTCCTCCTCGAAAACTTGTGTCCTTTGAACTGGGAAACGTTAATTATGCGGTTCCTATAGAAAAAGTGCAGCGCGTTGTCAAAGACTTTAATCCCTACGGTTTTTTAGATAGCGGTCAAAGTTTAGTTCGGCACCAAGAAGAACTAATTACCCTGATTAATTTATCTAAAATATTTCCTAGCAGTCGGAGTATTGCTGACTGCAACTACCTGATTGTTTGCAGCTTAAATAAAAGCGATCGCTTGGGAATTCCCATTCCTGAGATGCCGAAGATTTTGGAAATTGCCGAAGAAAGTTTCTGCGAAATTCCAGAGTTGTACCGCCAACAGCAACTACCTGCGGTAATAGAAAAGTTGATTCGCGCCCCCGACGGTTCCGAAGTTTTTTATCTGAATTTGGCTCTATTTAGGGCTTGCTGAATAATTGATTGCCAACCAAGAGCAGGAGCGATCAATATATTCAAGCTTGGTTAAAGATAAGTTTTTTCTGTATCGAGTCGCCCGA
>NZ_JAEQCX010000008.1:0-3233 GCF_020738035.1 Microcoleus sp. PH2017_28_MFU_U_A | reverse complement strand
TGATGCCGAGTTTTACCGTTCCGACTAACTTCTTTTGAGCCACAATTAGGGCAACAATTAATTTCTAATGTCATATCACGCTATGGCAAACACTTCTCTGATTATAGCTTGCTTCGATCCTTTCCTTCAGGGCACTACCTAAATACGAATGGTTAAAGAAAATTTTATAATTACCGAATGGCATACCCTCACACGACACAATTGCGAGAGTATTTTCTCGTCTCAAGCCGGAGCAATTTCAGAAATATTTTTTGAGTTGGATTCAATCTATTAGTTGCTTTAATCCAGGAGAGGTGATCGCAATTGATGGCAAAACTCTTCGCCATTCTTACTGTAGTTTAGACTAACCAAAGATGAGAACGGTGGCAAAAGAAGAACTAGAGCCACCGCGCCAGGAGAGAATGACGGTGAAAAAGAAAACCTATCCACTCCTTAAATGAACAGTGAACGATTAAAGGACTTTCGTCAAGCAGCATATGAATTATTGGTGCAAGCTCTCGTATGCAACATTCGAGCTGATGGATTCAGTGATGACCACCAGAAATGCGTCATGTTTAGCGGAATTTTCACTCAATCCACAGACCGAAAAAAACTGATGCTGCTGTATCTAGAGCAATTACAGAAAGAAGCAGCCCCAACGGAACATATATTAGTAGCAATCGACCACACTGCATGGGGCAGACGAGATGCCAAAACGTTAAAAGACAGAACCCATGAATATCAGAGCGGCTGCATTGTGGGACAGGGGTACAGTACAATTGCGTGGATACCTGAAGCGATCGGAAGTTGGGCATTACCCCTGCTCCATGAAAGAATAAGTAGTGGGTCTTCACCCATACTTCAAGCAGCTTCCCAACTTAAACTTGTCTGTGAACAAAGCATCAATCCAGTATTAGCAGTCTTAGACCGAGAATATGGCAATGCAAGTTGGGTGCTAGCGCTAAAGCAAGCTTCCATTCAAGCTGATTGTTTAATGAGAGTCCGAAAGAATGCCTGAAGAGTGGTCAGCACCACCAGCCTATAGTGGTCGCGGTAGACCACCCAAACATGGGCAAAAAATGAGACTCAATGACCCAACCACATGGCTCCAAGCGGATACAGAGATTGAAATTGACGAACATCCAGATTTGGGAAAAGTCCGAGTCAGACAATGGATTGACTTGCATTTTTATCGCGCCCCTGGACAAAAAGTCAATTTAATCCTGGTGGAAAGAATGAAGCCCATGTCAAATGGTCAGCCATTTCCACCCTTATGGTTGGCTTGGGTTGGAGAACGAACTCTACCCAAGCGAAACTGTTTGGTTCAAATATTTACGACGCTTTGGAGTCGATCATTGGTATCGATTTGCGAAGCAAAGATTGCATTGGACATTGCCTAACTTGAGAACTCCTGAACAATCTGAACGTTGGAGTGATTTAATGCCGTTGATGAGTTGGCAACTCTGGCTAGCTAGGGATTTAGTGGTTGAGAATGTCTTACCTTGGCAATCTGCTACTATCAATTTAACCCCTGGACGTGTTGCCGAATCAATGTTTTCGCTTTTAGTTGACATTGGTACTCCCACAAAAATCCCTAAACATAGGGGAAAATCCCCCGGCTGGGAAAAAGGAAGGGTACGAACTAAGGCACCATGCTATCCTACCGTTAAAAAACGGGTTTCTCGACGCAAAAAGTCTTCAAGGTTAGCTATTTAATCTTCTACTTTTTGAGTTTTTTAGCAACAGCTTGCCTGAGATTCAAAGGTGGCTACTTTTAGCTGCGCTCATTTTTTAGTCTAAACTACAGTCATTCTAGACAAACGATGTAACCCACATTCCGCACTTATTCATCGTATGAAAAATATTTTTGCCTACCTTTTCTAATTTTGGTATTATTATCATCAAATTTTGGCTATATACAATGAATTTAAATTAAGAGATATTTCCTAATATATTTATTTGTGATATCTCTGAGCCAATTTTCCATAAATTAGACACCAAAATTTCAGCAACATGATTGTTGCCTTGCTAATTATTTAGATTTATTCAATAATATTCTCCGGCTTGTCTTTGTATTTATCCATCTTCAACTATTAAATAATATCGACCGCAAACCTTTCCTAAGTAATTCAATATATCTCGGCGTTCCTGTGTTAAGTTGCTCACTTTGCTCCATCTAAATTGACTAAATGTACGGCTTGAAACATCTGAAATACCCACCGCATTGTCGGTTTATTTGTCAATTTCTTGACCTGGTTTCTGATGCTGGCATCTGCTGATTCTAATTCTTGCCTTAACTTCCTTTGCGCTAAGTTATACAGTTTCTTTACGAATACGCTTGATGTGAAAAATAATGGGTCTTTCAAGAATCTAAATCCTCTTTCGTTACTTTGTTGCTCTTTGTATTCTTCTAATATTTGTTGGTTGGTTATTTCTTCTTTGTCTAAAATATTTGTAGCTAATATGAATCTCCCTGCTTTTATTTTCTCGGCTGATATTATTTCTGGTCTGGTTTCTATTTTGCCGATTATTTGATATTCTATCTTGTCTATTTTAGGGCTTGCTGAATAAGCCTAAAACCCTTACCTCAAAACTCAAAAGACTTTGACTCGCGTTCGGCGTTGACAATGTGTTAGACTATGAGCTAAAATTAGTCAAAAGCCATGCACAGCAGCACTTTCGTTCATGTACCGAAAAGTTGACTAGGGCCCCAACCCCACCTTCCAACTTTGACCTTCACGGACAGGGGCAATTATCAGAGAATAATCGTTGGGTAATCATGGCAAAAATAATTCCGTGGTCAGAATTTTTGTTGATGAATATGCCGAAAATTTTACAGTATCTAATTGAGCGCCTGCCAAATCATTTAGGATGGCATTGGGGGCATTAATAATTAAAGAAAGGCTAGGAACCAGCGACAAAGAAACGCTAGAACAAATAAGAGAAAACCCATACCTACAATACTTTATAGGCATGACAACCTATAGTGATGCTGCACCATTTGATTCATCCATGTTTGTTCATTTTAGGGAGAGAATAGGAGTCAACCCGAGGAAATAAAATTAACGAAAAAATGGTCAAAGAGCAGACCGAAGTGCCAGGAGTTATCGTCGAAAAAGAGTCATCAGAAATAAGTGAGCCCAAAAATCAAGGAAAATTAATATTAGATGCAACCTGTGCGCCAGCCGACCTTAAATATCCGACCGACTTAGGACTATTAAATCAAGCAAGAGAGCATACTGAAAAAATTATAG
>NZ_JAEQCX010000143.1:0-41092 GCF_020738035.1 Microcoleus sp. PH2017_28_MFU_U_A | reverse complement strand
ATGCCAAAAAGAATGACCACTTTTGAGGTGCCAAGGTTTTCTTTTGTATGCTGAGTCCACGTTTGTCCAATTAATTGGCGATTAGAGGCGTAGCGATCGTCGCAGGAGTCAGCTATCCTGCCTTTGTATTTTTTCCAGGAATGTACGGGCGAAGCAAGCGCGGAGGGAGTGCCCCGTCGGTGTCTTCGGGTCGGACATTTCCCGGCAGGACGAAAGATGAAACCAAAACATTTTAATCTAAGAAAGTAAGCGCCCCAACCTCGTGACAGGTCAAGGCAAAAAGTAAACAAAGCAAAAATACCTAATTTTACCTGCATAAGAAGGCAAGGTTAGTCTGGGTAAATGCTGTAACGATTTAGATAGGGAGCGAAGGAGTCTAATGACTGTAAAAGCAAGTGGTGGAAGCTCAGTTGCCCGTCCGCAACTATATCAAACTGTACCAGTCGCAACGATTTCGCAAGCTGAACAGCAAGACCGCTTCCTACAGCGGGGCGAACTGAGCGAACTGGCAAGTTATTTCAGTTCCGGTGCTCTTCGGATCGCGATTTCTGAGACGCTAACCAGAAACTCGGAACTCATAGTATCCCGCGCAGCCAACCGGATTTTTGTCGGCGGTTCCCCGCTGGCATTTTTGGAAAGACCAGCAGAACCTGTGATGGCTATGGCTGGCGCAACTCGCGGCGGCTCGGTAGATGTCTCTGAAGGCATGAAACTAGGAACTGTTACTTACGTTGAAGGTCGCGCAGGTGGCGGCGGCGGTAACGGCAAAGGCTCAGGTGGCGGCGGATTCTTGGGCTTGGGAAATCTGTTTTCGACTAACGGCGGCGGTGGCGGCCCAATTCCAGCAGGATTCCAGCCGATTAATGTCTCGCGCTACGGCCCGAGCAACATGACCAAATCTCTGCGGGATTTGAGCTGGTTTTTGCGCTACATTACCTACGCGATCGTTGCTGGCGACCCGAACATTATTTCGGTGAATGTCCGCGGATTGCGGGAAATTATCGAAAATGCTTGCTCGTCGGCGGCGACAATTGTGGCAATGCAGGAAATGAAGGCTGCATCCTTGAACTATTTCAAGAATGATGAGGCCGCACGCACGATCGTCGCACAGTATTTTGACGTAGCAATTACCGAATTTAAAGCTCCTACACCTTCACCGAAGGTGCGTCAGCGCGAAACCAATGACCAGCAAGGGCTGCAACTTCCTCAAATCTACTTCAACGCAGCGGAAAATCGGGCGAAATTCGTCATGAAGACGGGTCTGTCGTCGGCTGAAAAGATTGAAGTAATCAAAGCAGCTTACCGCCAAGTTTTTGAGCGCGACATTACCCGCGCCTACAGCCAAAGCATTTCTGACCTGGAATCTAAGGTCAAAAACGGCGAAATCTCCATGAAAGAGTTTATTCGCCGCCTTGGCAAATCTCCTCTGTACCGCCAGCAATTCTACGAGCCGTTTGTCAACAGCCGCGCTGTAGAACTGGCGGCCCGCCACTTCCTCGGCCGTGGTTTGAGCTCGCGGGAAGAATTTAGCAAGTATTTTGCGATCGTCACCAAAGGCGGCCTGGCAGCCCTCGTAGACGCGATGGTTTATTCTCAGGAATATTCCGACTACTTCGGCGAAGAAACAGTCCCTTACCTGCGCGGTTTGGGCCAGGAAGCTCAGGAATGTCGCAACTGGGGCCCGCAAATTGATTTGTTCAATTTCAGCGCTCCTTTCCGCAAGGTTCCTCAGTTCATCACCTTGTTCGCAGGCTACACTCAGCCTCTACCAGATCAGCACGTTTACGGTATTGGTAACGATCCGCTGGAAATTCAGTTCGGTGCGATTTTCCCGAAAGAAACTCGTAACCCTAAGAACCGTCCAGCTCCCTTTGGCAAAGACACTCGCCGGATCTTGATCCGTCAAGGTGCGGGGATTGACAATCAATTGAGTAACCCAGCGGCTCGCGGTGCGGCTCCTGGTTCTCTGGGCCCCAAGGTCTTTAAACTAGACCAGTTACCCAGCAACTATGTGGCTTCCAAGAAAACCGCTCGCGGTGTTTCTAGCAGCTACAGCAATGCTTCCAGTGTCAAATATACCGAAAGTTCGACTCAAGCGGTGATTCGGGCTGCTTACCTGCAAGTGTTCGGGCGCGATGTGTTCGACGGCCAGCGCCAAAAGGTGGCGGAAATTAAGCTGGAAAACGGCGACATTCCGATGCGCGAGTTTATTCGGATGTTGGCGAAATCCGATGTGTTCCGCAATATGTACTGGAGCAAGCTTTATGTTTGTAAGGCGATCGAGTACATCCACCGCCGACTCCTGGGACGCCCTACCTACGGCCGCCAGGAAATGAATGCTTACTTTGACATTTGCGCTAAGAAGGGTTTCTACGCGCTGGTCGATAGCATCATGGACAGCATGGAGTACAACGAAGCTTTCGGGGAAGATACAGTCCCCTACGAGCGCTATGTGACTCCGGCTGGTTTGTCGATGCGGACGATGCGATCGGGTTCCTTTGGTGAGAAAAAGGCCAACGTTGAGCCGACTCCTGAAACACCTCGGTTTATCGAATTGGGTACTGCGATCGATGGCGGAGATCTTCAGTTGCAAACTCGGATTGCTCAAGGTGTGAGCAAGCGCCGTGAACAAACTAAGGTGTTCAAGCTAACAACTACTTCGGATAAGGTAGCTTTGAAAACTTTAATTCAAGCTGTTTACCGTCAAATTTTTGAGCGTGACATCAACTCGTATGTTGTGAAGAATGAATTCACGGCGTTGGAAAGCAAACTTGGCAACAATGAAATCAATCTCAAGGAGTTCATTGAGTGTTTAGGTTGTTCGCCGCTGTACGTGAAACAGTTCTATGCACCTTATCCAAATACTAAGGTGATTGAGTTGGGTACGAAGCACTTCTTGGGCCGTGCTCCTCTGAATCAAGCGGAGATTCGGACTTATAACCAAATCTTGGCAAGTAAAGGGATTAAGGGCTTTATCAATGCGATGTTGCTGACTGTTGAATATGCTGAGGCTTTTGGTGAGGATACTGTTCCTTATCGTCGCTTCCCGACTTTACCGGCTGCTAATTTCCCGAATACTGAAAGGCTGTACAACCAGTTGACTAAGCAGAATTCTGATGTTGTGGTTCCGAGTTTTGAGCCTGCGACTGTTACTGACAGAAGTTAGATTAATTTGAGTTTTTGGATGTTAAATTACTGGTAATTTAACATCTAAAATTAGTTGAAGGGCTGGTAACTATACCAGCCCTTTTTTGGGATAATTTGGAGTTTTTTAACCGCAGAGGGCGCAGAGAGCGCAGAGTGAGGAAAGAGAGAGTGTGGTAGTGGAAGTTGTTTCCTTTATCGCGTGTTCCTCAACGTGAAAGTGTCAATTACAATGGATAGAATAAATTGGTATAAAAATTGGGTTCTATAATATAAATTATGTGAATGCGCCCCGGTGAGTGAGGACACACTCAACCGAGACGACTTCTCCAAAGTTCGACTATCCGAACTAGGAGTAACTTAAGTATGACAAAACCCAGATACGACGAGGAGAAAGATGAAACCCGCCATGCGGCAGCGAATGAAGAATGCTGCGAGGATATGGCAGATAATTACGGGTGGACGCTGAAGCAGGCAGAGCTAGTCGCAACTGATGTTTTACCTGTGGATTGCGTTTTCGATGGCTACTGCGAGTTTCCACCCTCTCGCATGGATTTAACGCAAGGCGACTATTTCAAGGAGGACAAAGAAGATGCGTAAACTGATTCTGTTCAAAGCGGATAAAGGTGAAATTGAAAAGTATCGTCAGAAAACTGAGACACAAATCGGAAAGTCATTTTACCGCATTGCAAATGTGGATTCAGTACCTTCTTTAACTAACACCATTGCCGAACACTACGACTCTAGTGGCAAACCTGCTCCTGCGATCGGACACCGACTGACGGAAACAGTGCCAGAAAACCGGGACTCCTTTCGAGATAGTGGCTGGGAAGTTGTGCGGGTGGAAGAATACACCCCTGAAATCCCGCCTCCCTATGGTGCAGGATTTGATACAATTTGCATTTGCTACTGCGCCTATAAGCCTTTAGCACCTGAAAATGTCTGGATGAAAAAGGCTCATCGCTTTGCTCCATCCCTAGATTCCTTTGGTGGTGATGAAAAGGCTTATCAGGAGTGGCTAGCTACTCAGTCGGAGGACGTGCAGGCTGAATCGAAATCGGCAATGGAGTGGCTCAAGACTCAAGAAAAACAGCATTAAAACCAAGCTCGCAGGTCGCGTATTGCCGCAATTTCATCTTCTTTTGCCTGTTCTAGAAAAGCAATTAGCCTTTCTTTCGGCACTTGAGGAAAGGTAGGACTCGATTCAACCTCCATATACTCGCCCTCGTGCAATTGATAAATTCGCCACACTTTGCCATTGAACCGCCAAAACTCCGGTACACCAATAGCAGCGTAGAATTTGTTTTTCTCAATATCAGTATGAGTAATATCTACTTCTACCACTAAATCAGGCGGAGGATCTTTGGTAAAATCAACATTTCGGCCTTTGACGAGGGGTTGATTTTGAATATAGTAGGCATTATCTGGTTCGGCTCCCTTTTTCAGAAAAGGATAGTTCATAGTTGTTGAACCCATCGTTTTCATCCGCATCCCCATGAGTTCAATCAGCGTCCGAATAAAACACTCGATTAATCGACTTGAAAATTCGTGTTCTTCTAAGGGCATGGTGATTTCTAGAATCCCGTTGTCATAGATCAAATGACAGCCTCGTGACTGGGGTAAGGCATTGAGAATTTGTAGATAACCGTCCCAAGATAACCCCCAAATTACGACGCGCTGTTCGCCAATAGGTTTTTGCAGTTCTGCTGTAGCTTCTGGTGCAGATGTTACCACAAGTGACCTCCAAGTGGAATTGATATTGATGGTTTACTCTAAGGCTAACTTAGTTTACATTGATTTGGCAAATTTCTAACATCCGTTTGACTTTTGGCAACTGTCTTTCCGATTTCCGAAAAGCCAGCCAAATCCGATTGGTAACAGCCTGTGTAGGTTTAAGCACAAGTGTCAAACGATTTTCTGTCACCCAATCTGCACACAAGTAATCGGGAAGCACGCTAAAGCCAAATCCGCATTCAACGGCTTGTCTAATTGCTCTTAAATCGGGAATAATTAGTTTGGGTTGAACATCGATTCTTTTGCCAAACACGACGCGCCAAAAGCGGCGGGCGATCGGTAATTCTTCGCTGTAAGCAATCCAAGGTTGAGTTAATAGCCATTGAGAAAGTGGGTTTAAATCTGCTTGACTGATTCCTTCAGCAATCGGAATCGCCATATTTGGCGGCCCGACTAGCCAGAAGTTTTCCTCGAATAGTAGTTCATATTCAATGTCAGACAAGGTAATTTTTTGGGTAGCAATTACGATGTCTAGTTTTCCGGCTTTGAGTTGTTGGATCAACTCCGATGTTAGTCCAAATTGGATTGTGTAAAAAGTGTGATCGTCTTGGGGTAATTGACTGAGGATGCGATCGGTAAAAAATTCTTGTGGTGTACCGATTCTGATGGTTTGTGGTGTTTCGGCGCTGGAGTTTTTGTGGGGAATTGATTCGAGTTTCTCGATCGCACTTGCAACTTGACTATACAGTCTTTTTCCCGCATCCGTCGGCACCATCCGTCTCGGAGTTCTTTGAAACAACGGATTTCCCAAAGCTGACTCTAGGGCTGCGACGTGTTGGCTGACAGCCGGTTGTGTTAGGTGCAAAACTTGGGCTGCCCCGGATACGGTTCCGACGCGGTAAAGCTCGATAAAGCTGCGATACCACTCAAAGCTAATCATAAGGAAGTTCGGCAATGGATTTTAGGAACGGGCAAGATGCCCATTCCACAAGAAATGCACTTTTTGTGGAACAGGCCGGAAAGCCTGTTGCTAAGCCCCCACAAGAAATGCACTCTTTGTGGAACAGGCCGGAAAGCCTGTTGCTGACAATGGTGAAATATCTCAGATTTAACGGATGTTAGGAAGTTCGGCATTGGGATTTGGTATAACTAGATTTATAGTTACACGAAACTTTCATAATTTGTATTTTAGATGAATTCGACCTAGGATAAAAACAACGAGCACAAAGACACCCACAACAGGAATCGAATATGACTAGCCAAAAAGTTCTGATTGTTTTAACCAGCCACGATACTCTTGGTGACACTGGTAAAGAAACTGGTTTCTATCTCCCAGAAGTAACCCATCCCTTGGACGCATTTACTAAAGCCGGATTAATGGTAGATTTTGTCAGTCCAAAAGGCGGCAAAGCTCCAATGGTTGGGATTGATTTAGAAGACCCGCTAAATAAGGCTTTTTTAGACGATTCCGAGCAGGTTTTGCGAGTCGAAAATACTCTGAATCCTGCACAAATTAAACCCGCAGAATATGCTGCTATTTTCTATGCTGGCGGACATGGAACCATGTGGGATTTTGCTGATAACCAGGAACTTGCTGAGATTGCGGCTGCTATTTATGAAGCAGGCGGAATTGTCGGTGCTGTCTGTCACGGGCCTGCGGCGTTAGTCAATATTAAGCTATCTGACGGTACATACCTGGTTGCTAACAAGACTGTGGCTGCTTTTACTAATGAAGAGGAAGCGGCTGTGGGATTGACTGATATCGTGCCGTTTTTGCTGGAGGCGAAGTTAATTGAGCGTGGGGCTAATTTTACTAAGGTTCCTAATTTTCAAGTTTGTGTTGTGGCGAGCGATCGACTCGTCACAGGGCAAAATCCCGCTTCCGCCGCAGGTGTAGGCGAACGAATGGTAGAATTAATTAATGCAACATAGCACTTTGAAATCTGGTGAATCGGTACACCCAACAGTTTCGGCAAATTAATCTGGCTCGGTGAGAAATCTGTTATGCGATTCGCTGATGCAATTAGATTTGAGGTTGGAGATTCCCGCCAATCTTAACTGGATAATCCATCGGGGCGAGTGCAAGTGCTCGCCCTTTCTGCATTCGGTTAACCCTACTCAAATACCCAATTTTACTGGAGAACATTACCGCCCACAGTTCGTCTTTGATTTTAGCAGACAAATTCGCGATCGCCTGTGTCAGATGCTGTTCGGCAAATTCTCCGCAATCAATCTGTTAGTTGTGATGACTTGAGTCCTCTGATTTTGGAGAGAACTCAAGTCCTCACGCTCGAAGCAATCAAGTTATTACTGACTTTTGTTCATTCCGTGACTGCAAAAAATAAGTGGGATTTGTGATTGCGGATTCCGATCTACATTTAGATATTGAAAGACCAATAAAACATCAAAACAACTAGCAATTTGTGCGGAGCGGTCAAATTGCTCAATGAAGAAGCTCTTAGGGCATAATATTATAAAACAGAGAACAGGGTATGGAACTAAATTTACAGAAATTTTATACGGCCTGCAATCCCAGCTACACCCTGGCAGTAGCAAATCAAGAAGACCGACAATACTATATCGATTTTTCGTCAGTGCGGGGCGGCACAATCGTAGAACAATTGGAGCGCACCATCAGCCGTCTCTCGCCCGATGTACCTACCTGTCAATTATTTACCGGTCACATCGGCTCGGGGAAATCCACAGAATTGCTGCGGCTGCAAGCTCAATTGCAGGAGCAAGGTTTTCATGTGGTTTATTTTGAGTCGAGTAAAGATTTAGACATGGCTGATGTCGATATCACTGACATTTTGTTGAGCGTGGCGCGTCAGGTGAGCGAAAGCATTGAGAAAATGAAAATCAAGCTGCAACCGACGGGTTTTAAAGCTTTGCTCAAGGGCGTTGCTGATGTTTTTCAAACTCAAATAGATCTGAAAGCGGGAGCTTCTGTCCCCGGTTTGGGTGAGGTAAATGCTAGCACGGATGGAGAGTTTTCTTTGTCTTTGGGTATTGGCAAAATTACTGCTAAGGCGAAGGATGCTCCGAATTTGCGATCGGAGTTGAGGCAATATTTGGAGCCGCGGACTAATGTAATTTTAGATGCGCTCAATAAGGAGTTGCTGGAACCGGCTAATCAAGAACTCAAGCGCCAAGGTAAACAGGGACTTGTGGTAATTATCGACAATCTCGATCGCATACACCTGTGCGCGAAACCAACGGGGCGGATGCAGCCGGAATATCTGTTTGTCGATCGCGGGGAGCAGTTGGCAAGACTGAACTGTCATGTCGTGTATACAATTCCTTTGGTGCTGATTTTCTCTAACGACTTGGGTCAGCTTAGCAATCGCTTCGGGGTAGATCCAAAGGTTTTGCCGATGGTGCCGGTGCAATTGAATGACGCTTCTGAGTGTGCAGAGGGTGTCGAATTGCTGCGACAGATGGTTCTGGCGCGCGCTTTTCCAACAGTGGAGGCGTCGCAGCGCTATGCTTTGGTTGGCAAAATTTTCGATTCTGCCGAAACTCTCGATCGCCTCTGTCGAGTTAGCGGGGGTCATGTTCGCAATTTGTTACAACTACTCTATAGCTGTCTGCAAAAACAAGACCCTCCTGTGTCGCGGGAAACTTTGGAAAATGTGATTGTCCAACGCCGTCACCAGCTTACTTTGGCGATCGAACCTGATGAGTGGCAATTACTCCGCCAAGTATCTGCTACCAAAACAGTGAATGGTGAAACTAAATACCAAATTTTGCTCCGCAGTCTTTGGGTATTTGAGTACCGTTACGGCGAGGATTACTGGTTTGATGTCAATCCGATTTTGGCTGACGCGAAGGAGTTTCGGGATACCGAAAATGCGGCCAAATAGCTTTGATTTGTAAAAGATTAAAGATGTATAGCCTTCTCAGAAAGATGAGGTACTCATGGGCATAGGGCATAGGGCATAGGGCATAGGGCATAGGACATACCTCACCCCGCTTGAGAACCGCTATAAATTACTTTCAAATTATCTGCGTCGATCTGCCTTAAATCTGCGGCTTCTGCATAAATCTTTGATTGATACAATAAGTTTCTTACTTCTTCCTGATGACAACTGACAACTGACAACTGACAACTGACAACTGACTTCAAACTATGATTAAAGGCACTACTAAACTGCTCGGAGTAATTGGTCATCCGATCGCACATTCTCTGTCCCCGGTGATGCACAATGCTGCCATTTCTCACTTGGGTGTCGATTTTGTTTACCTGCCGTTTCCGGTAAAACCAGAGGATTTAAAGGCTGCGCTGGCAGGATTTGCCGCGATCGACCTTCGGGGATTTAGCATCACGATTCCTCACAAACAGGCAATCTTACCGCTGCTGGCGGAGGTTTCTCCCATTGCTAGGGCGATCGGCGCAGTCAACACCGTCTACCGCACTGACAAAGGTTGGTGCGGCACAAATACCGACGTAGAAGGCTTTCTCGCGCCGTTGCAAACAGAGGGTTTTCCCACTTTCCGATCAGATTCCGATCCCCCCCAGCCCCCCTTAAGAAGGGGGGAGAATTCACTCAAAGTCCCCCTTCTTAAGGGGGATTTAGGGGGATCTCCGGGTTTAAAAACCCCCCTAGGGCGGGCTTCCGATTGGAGTCAGAAAGTAGCGGTAATTTTGGGGAATGGCGGGGCGGCGAGGGCTGTTGTGGCTGGATGCGCTCAATTGGGATTTGCAGAGATTCACGTTGTCGGCCGCAACGCCCCCAATTTAGCGGAATTTCAACAGAGTTGGGTGAATTCTCCGATGCCGATGCAGAATTTGCAGGTGCATACTTGGGATAATTTGTCAATGTTGATTTCGCAGGCCGATTTGCTGGTGAATACAACTCCTGTGGGAATGCACCCGCACGGGGAAAAGTCGCCGGTTGCTGCTGCTGCGCTCGATCGAATTTCCGCAGGTGCGATCGTTTACGATCTGATTTACACCCCGAATCCTACTCAGTTGCTCAAAGATGCACAGCTTCGCGGTGCAATACCGATTGACGGACTAGAAATGCTAGTTCAACAAGGAGCAGCAGCCTTGAAAATTTGGCTGGACACAGAATATGTCCCTGTGGATGTAATGCGCCAAGCCTTGCGCCAGCATTTAGGTTTAGACTAATGCCGTCTCCTCCTGGAGCCGGACACGGCAGTGCCGTTTCCCGGAGGAGGTTAAGAATTTGACCTTGAATTCGCGCTAAGCTGAGTAAAATATATTTACGCTGCAATTGTTATGAAATTTCGAGCTATCAGTCTTCTTTTTGCCACTTGGGCGATCGCAATTTTGAGTTTGGTATTCACTCCACCAGCTTGGGCTACCACACAGATTAAACTTTCCGATCTTTCCTATCACGAATGTCCCGCAGAAATGGCAGAAGGAACAGTCACCAGCGGCAGTTCTATGGAAGCTAATTGCTTTTTGATTACTGGGAAAGCTGAAAATACTAGCGGCAAACCTGTTTTTGATGCTGATATTTTCGGTCGTATTTATGATGCAGATGAAAATCCAGTGATGCAAAACCGGACTCGCTTAGGTTCTATCGAAGAAGTTCCTCCCGGAATTAGCGATTTTCAGCTCAGAATTTCGGTTGCAGCCAATCAACGAACACCTTTGCAGCTCAAGCAGTTTAAAGCTACAGGTTTTACTGGCGTGGTTCGCCGTTAGTGAAACTATAGCCTTTCGAGCGAAATATGAGGTGCTCATGGGCATAGGGCATAGGGCATAGGGCATAGGGCATACCTCACTTTTTCGAGAACGGCTATAAATGTAAATTCCCCCTATAAGGGGGAAGTTTTAAACCCTATTTTTCTGATAACTAAAAAGCGGTTTGCAAGCTGCCCAAAAGACCGATCAGAAATTGCGAGCCAAACTGAAGTACAAAAAACGCAATCATTGGAGAAAAGTCAATACCTCCCAAGGGGGGAATAATTGAGCGGAAGAGATTGAGGTAAGGATCTGTTAACTGACTCAAAATCGAAAACGGGGGGTCGTACCAATTGATGTTGGGGAACCAGCTTAACAGTACCCTAATAATCATCAGGACTAGATAGATTTGCAGAAATGTCGCTAGCGTGTTTGCCAAAAGGCCTATTGAATAACTCATAAATTTTGGTTGTCGTTTGAGTAAAGTTTACAGACACTTTAACTTTGAGTTTAGCATAGCTGCGGAAGAGGGAAGGCACTGAGGGTAGAGGCTGAGCAATTTTGTGGTTCCTTTTTACTTTTGCCTTGGTTTTTAATGGGAAAGTTGAACAGAGAAATGTGCGACAGTTGGTCGATCGCCCGCATTCTACTCCCCGACTGCTCTAAAATCTTCAATCTTATTCAGGAGTCAGGGGCGATCGAACCCTCGCTGTTGTGGGCTGGCGCGTTCCCGTTGACATCGCCGAGTTGCAGCCGCACGTCATCAATTGCCTGATTTAGCTGGGCAATTTTATCTTCCAAACTCAGCCTTGCTACTTCCATCCCTTCGGCTTCGAGTTGGCTGGCTTTCCTCTGGCGCATCTTTCTGGTCTTGGCATCGGAAGGATCGCTCAGCAAAGCTTCAGCAGCGCGCCTCGACAGCACCGCACCCAAAACTGCCCCTACCAAGCCCCCAACTGCGGCTCCCGCAATAAATCCGCCTGTAAAACCCTCTCGATTGCTCATGGCTCAACTCAACTGCGCGATATTTCCTTGATTTGTCTATTTTTACACTCTCTGGAGCGATCGACCTGGAGAGGATTTTAGATTTTAGGTTTGAGATTTTAGGTTTGAGATTGAAATACGATCTCGAAAAATGCTTCGGAAGCACAAAGCCCACAGGGACATCAAGTCGGTTAATTGTCGGGTAAGGCGATCGTTCCAACTTCAGAGTTGAAGCGAATCATCTCCAAAGATCGATCGCCATACATATCTTCAATGTGCTCCAAACAGCAGTCGATCGCAAAATCGTTCAACTCAGCAGGCTCAATCCCGTACATATCCTGAAACACTTCCTCGTCTACCCGACAAAAGCGCGGGCGATCGGCATAAATTCCGCATTCCCTCGTTTCTTTGTCAAAGTTTATACACCAACCGTCATCTCCCACTAAGCTCAAGTAGAGCGCCAATTGCTCGGTAGATAAATACTCGTCCAGGTCAGGGCGCTCTGTTGGTTCTAGGTAACAACAAGCACCGCACTGCTTTACGCAACGCCAAGTAGCCATAATTTGATTTTAGATTTTAGATTTTAGATTTTAGATTTGGAGCATTATCTGGAAAATGCCCAACTTTAAGAGAGATTAAAGCCTTTCAAGTATACCAAGTGCCAGCGCCGCAGAAGGAGTTCGCGAAAAGACGGTTCGATTTTTGATTGCGAACACTCTCCGGTAAAGGCATCCAGCCCTGGTTCCTGTACGGATGACTGTTTTATGCTTGGGGCTGGCTCTTTTTTGGCTGTGAGCTTTATCAAAATCTACAAGTACATCACTTGTCAAGTATGATGTACCTGATGGTAAATTGAAGCCTCGGTAGACAGTCGCGGATAATGTTGATATGTATAGACAACCGCGCGATATGGCTACCAAGCGACCAAGAACTACCATCAGCTTTGACTTTGACGAGTACAAGGAGTTAAAAATTTGGGCTGATTCTGAATTTCGTTCCATTCCTCAACTGGTTCTTGTCTTGGTCAAGAAAGCCTTGATAGAGAGGAATAAACGATCGTCAGATCCAGCCAGCGCACCTCCGAGTGAACCTGATAGCTCCGGACTCACATAAACCAAACCCCCGCCAACTACCAAAGCTAAGCGGGGCAAGGAAAGTAAGGAAGCTGGCTAATATCTAGTATAAATCTAGCAAAGGAGGAACAACACCATGATCCAAGCCCAAACAATCCCCAAAACAGTCACTTTTGATGAGTTCGCAGCCTGGTATCCAGAGAACTCAGTTCACCGCTACGAACTACACAATGGAGTAATTGTCGAAATGCCTCTAGGAACTGGCCGCCATTCCGGTGTTACAGGTTTTATCAGCTTAAAAGTAGGAGTTGAAATTGACCGACGCGAATTACCTTACTGCATCCCTGGTGACTGCCTGCTTAAACCCACTCGCGATGAGGCTGGTTATCAGCCCGATGTAATTGTCCTAGATCAAGCATCTCTGGCAAAGGAACCGCGCTGGGAAAGGGAGTCCATCATCACGATGGGGTCTTCGATCCGACTGGCTGTAGAGGTCGTCAGCACGAACTGGCGAGATGATTACCATTTCAAATTTGCTGATTACGAAGAAATTGGCATCCCTGAATACTGGATTGTGGACTATTTGGGTTTAGGTGGCCGCAAGTTCATTGGGAATCCCAAACAACCCACCCTTTCAGTTTGCCAGTTAGTAGATGGGGAGTATCAGGTAAAGCAGTTTCGGGGCGATGACACTGTTGAATCGCTGGCTTTCCCAGAATTGAGGTTGACTGCCGAGTTGATTTTTCGGGCAGGTTTGCCTCCAAGCAGCCCCATGGATGAACCGGACTAATTACGATCGCCCAAACTCAGGGTTTTTTAGCCGAATTTGCGATCGCCCGCAGGTCGATCGTTCTTTACATTTTGTTGAATTTTGTAAACTTCCTTAAAAAAGAGGGCCGATCGCCCGGTAAAATCAGAAGCGGATTTTCTCATCAATCTAGACTTACTCACTACAGTCAGGAGGACACATGGACTTTATAACGGATCTTTTTAACGGCGGAGGCCCTGTAAACTTGCAACTTATTGTTCAGGTAGCTTTACTGGCAGCAGTCGTGCTTTCTGGCCCGATCGTGATTTTTCTGTTGGCAGCTAAAGGCGGCGACCTGTAATTATACCACGGCTGGCGATCGATAGTTGAGAGTTTTGCATAATTTAAAATTCAAAATTCCCAAAGCTCGATCGCCACTCAAGTCAATTTGAGATTTTAGATTGTAAATTAGACTTCATAGTTAGGACGGGCTAGAAGCCCATCCCACAAAAATCTTTTTTCTTGTGGGATGGGCTTCTAGCCCGTCCCAAAATTTGATTAAAAGGACTTTTGCAATCTTGTCTATTGACTTGCAGCGCAGTAAATCTGCGACGTTGAATTTTGGTCTCAAATTGTCGATTCGATCCTAACCTTCGTGTTGGGGGCTTGTACCTGTTTTTGTGCGGGCGAATTTTCCCTAAATTTCACCCCGATGAATTAGGTTTACCAGAAAGAATTGGTTGAAAGCCGGAACACGAGTGAGGGAGAAATTAAAATAAGACTATTCATTGCTTCAATCCTCGGACTGACCGGAAGAGGTAGCTGTCAACTGTCAACTGTCAACTGTCAACTGAAGATCAAATACCGAGGGCGTGTTTAGCCGTTTGAATCAAATTCTCGAAAAAAGGTAGAGATACATCGACTTCTCTAGCATCCTGGCGGGAGTTACCCAACAAACCCATGCTTTGTCCAGGTTCAACAACCAAAACTTGCCCTTGAGAATTGCGAATTCTCAATTCCTCTTGAGAACCGGCGGGAGACAGACTACAAGAATAAGTGCGATCGCAATAATCAAACTCAACTTTTCCAAACACCGACGGCCTCGAACTAGCAGCACTGGCCACTAAGCGGACACCCAACAATTCCAACTCAACCGAAGTCTTGCCATTAAAACTATTTTCCCGCAAGCGGTACGCAATATCAACCCGCCGAGGCAACGGAAAATATTCGCCCCAACGCCACGCAATCCCCTTCAAACTAGCCGAACCTTTTTCATCTTGAGTTGCAGTTAGTTTAACATGACCTCCCTTACCAACAATTTTTTGTTCAGTAATACAAACATTAGGCGTCCAAAATACAGGAGCCTTATTTTCAATCCCGCAAGGTTCTAGAGCATCAATTTGTCGGTAAAGGTCAAGATTAATCTCAGCCAAATCCGCTCGCACATCTACTGAAACCAACGGCTTGAGGTGTTCCGGCTGCAAACATTGATTCGCAAAAATTGACAGTTGCTTGCGGAATTGTTCGAGATTCTTGGCAGGCATCGAAAAACCGCCAGCCGCCTTATGTCCACCAAATTTAGTTAATAAATCAGCGCAAAAATTTAGCCCGTCAAATACAT
Organism: Microcoleus sp. PH2017_28_MFU_U_A; assembly: GCF_020738035.1. Lineage (NCBI taxonomy): Bacteria > Bacillati > Cyanobacteriota > Cyanophyceae > Oscillatoriales > Microcoleaceae > Microcoleus > Microcoleus sp. PH2017_28_MFU_U_A. The sequence goes on along the minus strand of NZ_JAEQCX010000143.1, from coordinate 26,135 downwards.
TAAATTCAGGAATTCCCCTCGCCGAACCCCGGATGATATTACCCGTTTCGCCACCCTCATCCTCAAAAGTACCGATAAAAACGGGTACGCCGTAACGTTCGAGCAACCGAGATGCTACAATCCCAATCACCCCGTGGTGCCAACCGGGCTGCACGACAACTAAAACTCGTTCCTGCTGTAAATTGAGCGCACTTTTCTCGCACCAAGCAATCGCTTCCTGCTCAATTTCCTGACACAACTCCTGACGGCGCTGATTGATTTGTTCGCACTGCATCGCGTTTTTGAGTGCCAATTCGCGATCGTCCGTTGTGAGCAACTCTATCACAATTTGAGGGTCAGCCAGCCGCCCCACAGCATTAATCCGCGGGCCCAGCCGAAAACCAATATCTTCAGGCTTTAAGGTATTGTTAGCTTGAGTTTTTGAATTAAAAAGAGGTAAATTTTCCGCACTTGCAGGCTGCACTCCCGCCACCTGAATCAAAGCTTGAACTCCGGCTAATTGCGAGTGAGGCAAAAGTCGCAAACCCCGCTTTACCCAGCGGCGGTTAACTCCTGTCAGAGGCGCCAAATCTGCAATAGTTCCCAAGGTAAATAATTCCAGCAGCGGATTCACCAACCCGCCAACTTTCTTCAAATCTTGAGCCAAAGTAATCGCCAAAACATAGGCAACGCCTACTCCAGCCAAACCGCGATAGGGCGAAGATTCCGCAATTAATTTTGGGTTGAGAATAGCATCAGCCGGGGGCAGTTTTGGCGGCAAATCGTGGTGGTCTGTAATAATAACTTTTACACCGAGTTCTCGCGCTCTGGCAACTGGGCCATAGGCTGCAATCCCGTTGTCTACCGTCAGAATCAGAGCCACACCTTCGGCATGAAATTCTTCTACAATGCGATCGTTAATCCCGTAACCTTCGTGCATCCGGCTGGGAATCGCATAATCAACATTCGCGCCCAAAGCCCTCAGAGCTCGCAGCAACAAAGCCGTGCTCGTCATCCCGTCAGCATCGTAGTCGCCGCAAATCGCAATTTTCTGACCTGTTGAAATCGCCTCCCGCAACAATTTGACACTCGCAGCCAAATCGGGAAATTCATCCAGTGGCGCCGGCAAAACCAGAGATTCCGGTTCGATAAACCCTTGCACTTCTTCGAGAGAATCGATACCGCGATTAATAAGTACCTGTGCTAGCAAGCATGACAAACCGATTTCATTGGCAAACTGTTCGGCTTGCTGTGGTTGAGGCGAATAAATTTGCCACCGTTGGTTCGGCAATCGGGGAGAATGCGGGGGTACAGATGTCGGTAGCTCTGGCACGGAAGCTGAGGTCTAAAGATACATAACCAATCTTACCTAATTAAGTGTCTAATGAAATCAATATTAGATTGGCGATCGATCGCAAAGATGAGTTTTTTCGGTAAAATCCGAAGGTTGTGCGGATAAAAGCAGCGTGGTGAACAGTTGACAGTTGACAGTTGACAGTTGACAGCGAAGTGATAATAACGGAGATTTAAACTCGGTTCTTATCACAATCTGCCGACCTGAGTAAGGGCTTCAAACCCTTGCTATTCGGTGAAAGTGCGATCGCATCTGAAAACAATGTCTAGCAGGCATTTGTCACGCCCATACAGTCCCCAGTGCTGGATTTTATTTTAACAGGAGATTGTGATGATTACAGAAAAGCGGCCCTGGTTTAAAGTTGCCTTCCAGTTTCAAGGGTCGATCATTTTTTTCATTTGGCGCCGCGTCATGCTGTGCGCTAGTTTTGGGTTGTTGATTTCGGTACTGTACTTTTTTAACTTCCCAGTATCCTTGCCCATCCTATCAAGCATTGTTCCCAGTATAGTCCTCGGCTTATTGTTAGTGTTTCGGACAAATACAGCTTACGATCGATTTTGGGAAGGCCGGAGGTGCTGGGGAACCTTAATTATTGCAGTCAGAAATTTGGCACGTCAAATCTGGGTATCTATTAGCGATCGAGAACCGGATGATTTAGCGAAAAAAAAGTCTACTTTGCGATTATTAGTGGCTTTTGCCATAGCAATGAAATTGCACTTGCGCCAAGAACCAATTAGCTCAGAAATAGAGCCTTACGTACTACCCCAACAGTATGAGAATCTCAAAAAGATGAACAATCCTCCCCTCGAAATTGCTTTTTGGATTGGGGATTATTTGACGATACAGTACGAGGCAAATAACCTCGATGTCTATCGGCTAACTGCGATGAATCAGTTAGTAAATAACATGATTGAGGCCTTGAGCGGTTGCGAGCGGATTTTGAGAACTCCGATGCCTCTTGCTTACGCGATTCATCTCAAACAGCTACTCTTGCTTTACTGCTTGGCACTGCCTTTTCAAATGGTGAAGGAGTTAACTTGGGGGACAGGCCCTGTGGTAGCTTTAATTAGTTTTGCTTTGTTCGGTATCGAAGAAATCGGCATTGAAATTGAAAATCCTTTTGGACACGATGCCAATGATTTGCCTTTGGATAATATTTGTGCTACTATGCAGCGCAATATCAACGATTTAATTACTTTATCTCCTAGCGTTCATGCTCGGGCAAAAGAGCATTAAAGTCATTAGTGATTAGTCATTGGTTATTGGTTATTGGTTATTAGTTATTGGTTATTGGTCATTGGTTGTCGAGCGTTAGTCATTGGTGATTGGTTACGCTTTTGTGCATTTAAATTGTATTTTTACGGCGGGCAGGATTCCCGCCCCACAAAAGTTTAACTTTATTCGGACGTGCAATTTAAATGCCTCGGAGCTTATTTGTCTTATGTTTCTTGTTCGTTCTAATAACCAATAACCAGTAACTCATGCCCTATGCCCTATGCCCATGAGTACCTCATATGGAGATCGAAATGCTATAGCTTCCGCCTAACGTTAATTTCTAGCAATTAACCACATTAACCCAGCTAAAACCAACAATAAAGGCGTCAGCCAATCTCCCCACCGCACGTACAAAGTCCGAGTTTGCCGCCGATAAATAGTAGCATCTCGGACTTCATAGGTATTAATTCCAGACTTCCAAATCGTCTCGCCGCGAGGATTTACAAAAGCAGAATAACCTGTATTAGTTGCGATCGCAGCCCATCTATCAGTTTCAATGGCCCGCATCACATCCAAAGCGTGATGCTGAGCCAGCATTGGCGGTTTGTAATGGGCATTGTTGGAAGCTGTGAGTATAAATTCACCTCCATTTGCCGCCTGATATCGGAAAACTTCAGCAAACGCTGAATCGTAACAAATTCCGACAATAGCGTGGCCAAACGGCGTATTAAACCATTGTTTTGAGTTCCCTGGTACTAAATGAGTATCTAAGGGAGACAGCCGATTAATAATGCCGCCTAAGATTTCGTAAAAAGGGATGTATTCGCCTAAGGGCACTAGCTTGAGTTTATCATACCGGCTGACAATTTCTCCTGTTTTGTCGATCGCCAATAAGCTATTAGTCATGCTATCTCCTTCCTGTCCGAATCCTCCAACCCAAGCCAGAACACCGCGTTGGAGAATCGCTTGGTAAAAAGAAAGAGTAGAACGCTGATACTCATTTGTCCAGATAAAAGGCAAAGCTGTCTCTGGAAGTAACACAGCATCAACTTTCCTGTCTGCTAACTCTTTATATCCAGCCGTGTAACCTTCCAAAGCGCGCCGCCAACCACCTGAGTCAAACTTAATCTCGTTAGGAATATTGCCTTGAATAATCCCAATTTTTAATCCTGTTCCCGCCTCTTGAATTAACGGGCGATTGTACAAACTCCAGCCGACAATATGCAAAACTAAAAATAAACCCGCAGGCAAAATATAAGCAATCCAATTCTTCCCTCTTCCTTCTTCCTTCTCTCCTTTTCCCTCTTCCTTCTTCCCTCTTTTTACCTTGAGCGAAGCCGAAAGGCCTTCTTCCTTCTTCCTTCTTCCTGCGATAAAAGCTTCGGCAATTAAGCCATTTACTGCTACAACTGCCGCTGTTACTGCGCTGGGCCCGGAGAGTTGACCGAGGTGCAATATGGCTAAGTTGTGCGGGCTTTGGGTGTATGATAGTGATGTCCACCACAGCGAGCCTGTACTCCAAATACTTTCTAAGGCACACCACAAAGCTGTACCAATTAACACGCGGATCCAAGATGCCTGTGCCACTAATTTTTTGGGAAATCACAGGCAAGATGCCTGTGCCACTAATTTTTTGGGAAATCACAGGCAAGATGCCTGTGCCACTAATGTGGGAAGTTACGATCGCAAATAACCATGCCCAAAGGGTGACTAATGCACTTCCCCAGAAGGTGATGAATATCCAGCAAAAAAGTGCGATCGCCAAACTGGGCCACCAAGGAACTCCCAACCAAGTCATTGGGTGTATTCCCATAATCCAAGATATGGCTAATCCGTGATAGCCGATTCCCCAGAGAGCAGGAAGAAGGAAGAAGGAAGCAGGAAGAATGAATAGGAAAGAAGGAAGAACTTTTTGTTTTTTTTCTGTGATTATTGCTCGTTCATAACTGACAACCAAAACCCACAGGGGTGCTAATGCTACCCAAGCCAACGGCCAAGCATTGACTGGTGCTGTTGTCAATGCCATCAAAATGCCGCTGAAAAATGCGTTAGCGAAGCCCTCGAAGAGGATCGCCCCGCCGAATATTTGAGATTTCTCAACCGCGAGTTTTTCAAATTTAAGTCTTTTAAATATCGCCACTTTGATGATTACCAATTAAATATATAGCGGTTCTCAGAAAGATAAGGTACGTTGTTGGGCTTCAGCCCTCTTGGTTTCAGTGGTTATATAACCTGTCAGTCATACCTCACCTTTTTGATAAAGGCTATAATAATTCTTAATCAATATATCATATCATAAAGGTTTGTAGTGAGGACTTTAGTCTGCATCCAAGAAAGGACTAAAGTCCTCACTACAAACCAATTTGATTCTGGTCAGTGTAGCGGAAACAATATCAAAAATAAATCTCTTAATTTATGCTTTCCAAAACAAAAAGCGCCCTCATTTGGAGAGAGCGCTTTTTATTAATCAACAGCTAAATTTAGCCGTTGATGGAAGGAGCAACCAATGCTACTGGGGTGACAGCACCGGCGGCCAAGTCGAGGGGGAAGTTGTGAGCGTTGCGCTCGTGCATAACTTCCATACCCAAGTTGGCGCGGTTGATGACATCCGCCCAAGTGTTGATGACGCGACCTTGGGAGTCGATAATTGATTGGTTGAAGTTGAAACCGTTGAGGTTAAACGCCATCGTGGAAATACCTAAAGCGGTAAACCAGATGCCGACAACTGGCCACGCACCTAATAAGAAGTGCAAGGAACGGCTGTTGTTAAAACTTGCATATTGGAAGATCAAACGACCGAAGTAGCCGTGGGCTGCAACGATGTTGTAGGTTTCTTCTTCTTGACCAAATTTGTAACCGTAGTTTAGCGATTCGCTTTCACTTGTCTCGCGAACCAAAGAAGATGTTACTAAAGAACCGTGCATGGCAGAAAACAAAGCACCGCCGAAGACACCAGCAACTCCCAACATATGGAAGGGGTGCATTAGGATGTTGTGCTCGGCTTGGAACACGATCATGAAGTTGAATGTGCCGCTGATACCCAGGGGCATTCCGTCAGAAAAGCTGCCTTGCCCGATCGGGTAAATCAAAAATACTGCGGTAGCAGATGCCACAGGTGCAGAGTAGGCTACGCAGATCCAAGGACGCATTCCTAAGCGATAGCTCAGTTCCCACTGGCGGCCCATGTAGCAAAAAATGCCGATGAGGAAGTGGAAAATGACGAGCTGGTAAGGGCCGCCGTTGTACAACCATTCGTCTAAAGAGGCTGCTTCCCAGATGGGATAGAAGTGAAGCCCGATCGCATTAGACGAAGGAACAACAGCACCACTGATCAGGTTATTGCCGAACATCAAGGAACCAGCAACTGGTTCGCGGATGCCGTCAATATCCACAGGAGGAGCTGCTACAAAGGCAATGATGTAGCAGGTGGTTGCGGTCAGCAGAGTTGGGATCATGATTGTCCCAAACCAACCAACATAAATCCGGTTATCGGTGCTAGTTACCCACTCGCAGAACCGTTCCCAAACGTTGCCGCTTTCGCGACGCTGTACGGTTGTTGTCATTTGTTTTATGATTGCTTAATTGAATTTTCAACGTTCTGTTGTGGAAATCTCCACGCTTATATTAGTAACACTATTCACAACAGTTTGCAAAGGGATTAGTGCTTATATTTGAATAAATTTATAATCCTTTACATAACTTGATTCTTGATGAATTTTTGTGGCTGTTTGCAAAGTAATATTACAGAATAAATACGGTTAAAATAAAGCGGGCAGAAGAGCTGAATCTTTATTCTGTAGGTTGGTTCAGCAGTTAAGTCAAATTATTTTTGTTGAGGTCAAACTTCTTTATAGTTAAACATATCTTAATTGGCGATTGAGCAGATGAATTTTAATATTTGTTTACATATCCTAGGTGGATTGACTGTTGACAGTTGACTGTTGACGGTTGACTGTTGACGGTTGTAGAACGAGAATCAAATCATTGATGCTTGAGGAGTATCGGCTCTATTCAAGAAGTTATTTATGTTCTCACGGATGTGGCGATCGCACTAAATTCTCCAGAATCCGCAATCAACCGGATTCATCAACTAAAAACCCGGTTCATAAGGCGCTTTGCAATTGCCATAAACCGGGTTTCTGAGGATGAGTTCGTAAATTGTGCCTAAAAATTAGCCTTTAGCCTGGGGGCCACTTCATGTGCCGTCCGCCGAGAATGTGAAGGTGCAGGTGATCTACGGTTTGGCCACCGTCATTGCCGGTATTAATCACGACGCGATAGCCGTTACTGAGTCCGAGTTGTTCGGCTACCCGTTTTACAGTCAGCAGCAGGTGTCCCATGAGGGCATGATCTCCCGATTCGGCATCGGCTAATTTGGGAATAGGTTTTTTGGGAATGACGAGGATGTGGACTGGCGCTTGCGGATTGATATCTCTGAAGGCGAGGGCTAAGTCGTCCTCATAAACGATGTCTGCGGGAATCTCTTTGCGGATGATTTTGCTGAAAAGCGTTTCTTGGGTTGTCATGGGTGTTAACGAAGTTCGGCAACGGGCAATGTACGGGATGTAACGGATAAATTTTCAGGGAAGGGGGAAGGCGGAGGGGACAAGGGGAGGGAGGAAGGGGGAAGAGGCAGGAGGAGAGAAGGAAGAGAAGAGGAGAAAAGGAAGAGGCAACGAAAAGTTTTTCTTGCCTCTTCTGATATTCATTAGTCATTGTTAATCATAATAGATGATGGATCGAAGACAGGCAAATTGAGGATAAAAAATAATGCTTGCGAGGGTTTGGAGTGCATCTATCGTAGGAATTGACGCGGTAAAGGTGGGTGTGGAGGCTGATGTATCGGGGGGACTGCCGAAAATTGTGGTTGTGGGGTTGCCGGATTCGGCGGTGCAAGAGGCTAAAGAAAGGGTTAAGGCTACGCTCAAAAATTCGGGATATGGTTTTCCGATGCGGAGTATTGTGATTAATTTGACTCCGGCGGATTTGCGTAAGGAAGGCCCGAGTTTTGATTTGCCGATCGCCATTGGCATTTTAGCAGCATCCGAACAGGTCAGCGCCGAGCTGTTGGGAGATTATTTGTTTTTGGGGGAACTCTCTTTGGACGGGAGTTTGCGGCCTGTGGCGGGGGTTTTGCCGATCGCCGCTGCTGCTGCCAAAATGGGTATTTCGGGGTTAATTGTACCAGCAGCCAATGCAAAGGAAGCGGCTTTAGTAAAAGGAATATCTGTTTACGGTTTTGAAAATATATTTGCAGTTACTGATTTTTTGAACAATCCTCAAGTTTATTCACCGATACAAGTAAACGGTAGAGAAGAGTTAGGAAAAACTAGGTTTCAGGGTCTAGATTTAAAAGACGTAAAGGGGCAAATTCACGCGCGGCGGGCTTTGGAAATTGCGGCTGCCGGTGGACACAATTTGATTTTTGTGGGGCCGCCAGGAAGCGGCAAGACGATGCTGGCGAGACGTTTGCCGGGTATTTTGCCACCGCTGACTTTTGATGAAGCTTTGGATGTGACTCAAATTCATTCGGTGGCTGGTTTGTTGAAGGATAAGGGTATGCTGGTGAGCGATCGACCTTTTCGCAGTCCTCACCATTCAGCATCCGGGCCTTCTCTCGTTGGCGGGGGCAGTTTTCCGCGTCCGGGTGAAATTTCCTTAGCACATCGCGGCATACTTTTTCTGGATGAATTAACTGAATTTAAAAGAGATGTTTTGGAGTTTTTGCGACAGCCTTTAGAAGACGGTTATGTGACGATTTCTAGAACCAGACAATCGGTGATGTTTCCGGCACAATTTACATTAGTTGCTAGTACGAATCCTTGCGCTTGCGGTTACTATGGCGACTCGATCCAACAGTGTACTTGTTCGCCCCAAAAGAGGGAACAATATTGGGCAAAACTTTCGGGGCCTTTGATGGATCGGATTGATTTGCAAGTGGCGGTTAATCGTTTGAAACCTGAGGAAATTACCAGACAGGCGACGGGGGAGGAGTCGGAACCGGTGCGGGTGAGGGTGCAGCGGGCGCGAGAGATGGCGACTCGCCGTTTTCAGTCAGAAGCTGGCTTGCGGTGTAACGCGCAGATGCTAAGCAGCCACATTAACCAATGGTGTCAGTTGGATGATGCTTCGCGGAATTTGTTGGAGATGGCGATTCGGAAATTGGGGCTTTCGGCGCGGGCTAGCGATCGCATTTTGAAGGTTGCTAGGACTATTGCGGATTTGTCGGGGGATGACAGCTTGAAGACTAATCACGTGGGGGAGGCGGTGCAGTATCGGACGATCGATCGGATGCAGTAGAATTATTTGCTATTTGCGATCGGGCGTAGGGAAAATGAGACATTAATTCATCTAAAATAACAGAATGAACGTCGATATAACCCTTCTCAGATAAGTGAGGTATGTTGTTGGGCTTCAGCCCTCTTATAGTGATTATATACTTAGCGAGTTCGCATCAAAAAATCCATTTCATTCATACCTCATCTTTCGCTCGAAATGCTATATTATATCATTTACGGCTGCATCGGAATAATATATTTGGATGATATCAGTGCGAGCGTCTCGCTCGTGGCATAGATCGCGAGCGAGACGCTCGCACTCTCATAATTCCGATGCTGCCGGATTTGATATTACTCAACTAAATTGGATATATAAAAATAAGCTTGAGTTAACACAGTCCGGTTTAGAAAACTCTGTGAAAAATAGACACACTTGATTGCTTGGCTTTTCGCTCGCAATCATAAAAAAATCTTAACTCAACCTTATTGGAATATGCGTGGGTCTTGGCATTATAGCCTTTCTCAAAAAGATGAGGTATGACTGACAGCTTATATAACAACTAAACTAAGGATCGCAAATTGAATAATTTACACTCTTGAAAGTGGGATGGGCGTCCCGCCCGTCCAGAAAGGACGGGCGGGACGCCCATCCCACAAGAATAATAAAGATTGTAAGTTATTTAATTCTCATTCCTAAGAGGGCCCAAGCCCAACAACATACCTCATTTATCTGAAAAAGGCTATATACCAAGCACAAACAAATATTGCTACAACACAATTATTTAGTGGAATGAACGTCCAAGTTGTTTCCTCAAATATTCTCGCCTGTGCGTCGTTAGCTCGATTTTAGATTTTTTCGGGTACGAGCGATAACGACACACCCTACAAAATAAATTTGGAAAATTGCTATTATTTACGACCAGTCAACAAATAAGTAACCATGTATCCCTTGCCCTTAACTTGAATCGCCCCTCGCTTCTGAAAAGTGTATTTATTCTTTAATATTTCGTAGGTTTCGGCGGTGACTTGAATGCAGCCGGTAATCCCGTGGGATTCCATGCGCGAAGCAATATTTACTGTGTCGCCCCAAAGGTCGTAAATAAACTTTTTTAAGCCGATGACGCCGGCAACTACAGGGCCACTGCTAATTCCGATCCGAATGCTGAATGGTTCGGAATGATTTAAGCTCAGAAACCGGATTTCTTGTAGCATATCGATCGCCATATTCGCCACCGCCTCGGCATGATCCTCTCGCGGAGTAGGTAAACCGCCGACAACCATGTAAGCATCACCAATAGTCTTAATTTTCTCCAAACCGTGGCGATCGGCTAAATGATCAAAAGCTGAAAAAATATCATTGAGCACGGACACTACCGCAGTCGCTGAAATTCTCGACGAAAGCTCTGTAAAGCCCACAATGTCGGCAAACATCACCGTTACTTCCCCAAAACTTTCGGCGATATTATGTTCATTATCTTTCAAACGCAGGACGATCGCCGCCGGCAAAACATTCAGCAACAGTTGCTCGGATTTCGCTTGTTCCACTTCCAACTGTTGGTAAGCAGCCTGCAACTGTTCGGTTTGGAGAATTCTTTCTCGGGCTAGCTTTTCGATTTGGGCGGTGCGACTCAACGCTGTCAGCATATATGTCACCGGCAGCAGAGTCCACAACATCCCCATACTCAGAGTTCCCCAAGAACGCCAGTGCTTGCGAGTCTTCCGAATTTCCGGCGTTGCAGACACGTATAAAGACCACTGGCTGCCGCTAATTTTCAGCACCCTTTGGCAAGCCGCATACTGCGGGCCTGGATTGTCCAGAATCGGGCAGTTTGACCTTTGAGTTACTTTCGCAGCGGCCGATGCGGTGAACACTTGTTGGGTGGAGGATTGGAACAAAGCCGCAAATTGCGGAATTTGCCCGTCAGCAGCCCGATTTTGCAGAACGGGGTCGGGCGTTGGCGGTAACAACGGCAGTGCTTCTGGCTTGTCTGGAGGCTCGCTGGCGAGATAAATGGTGAGGTAGTCGGTATTGCGTCCTTTTAAAGAGGTTTGGAAAATATCTTTGCCTTGAAATACGCCCAGAACAAATCCTTGTAGCAGTTGGCGGCGGGATTCCAGGGTAGTCGGTTTAGTGCTGTTTTCGTAAATCGGAACTATTACCAAAAGACCCACTTCCGGCGAATTGCGCTGAATTAGACCGTCGTAGCTGGTGACAATCATTTCTCCAGTATCCCGCGCGCGATCGATCGCAGCGCGAATTTCTGGGTGGGAAGTGAGGTCAAATCCCAATGCTGTCTCGTTTCCCGCTGTTGGTTCGACGTAAAAAGCTGGGAAATATTCGGAACGCTGGCCGGCCTTGCGGAGTTCTCCCTGGGGGCCGCGCTCTGTAATCTGGAAGCTGGAGTCAGTTTCGGTTCTGGCTTGGGCTTCGTAGTTGGCGCGCTGGGAATTGGGAACGCGGGGGGCCCAAGCCAGCAGTTGCAGGCTGGGGTGAACGGATAGGGGACGGCCGACAAACCGAGCAAAAGAAGAACGTTCGACGACGCTAAACGCTTTCATGTAGTCGCTGAGGGCGAGAACTGCGTCTAAGTCTGAGTTGAGTTGGCGTTCAATGCCGATCGAAATATCGTCGATGCGGCGGTGCATTTCGTAGTCGTGGCGCCTGTCTTCCCAGTCCCAAACCAAGGCAAATGCCAGGGCCGAGAATCCGACACCCAAAACAAGTGTCAACCCGGCTGGAATGTAGCGAGACCAGGATAAAGGTAGTTTTTTCAGCATAATTGCCTAGCGAATAAGGGCAGCAGATGAGCACACCGCACAAATGAGATTAATTTCGGCGTCTCAGTGCCGTTAATTCAAAACCCTGATAACTCAAGCACCGACGGCAATTGGGGATTAAAAGAAGACCGTACGTTTTATCTAAATTTTCATCCTTTACCAGAAAGAATTGGTTGAAAGCCCGCCCGCCGGAGCGGGAGAAATTAAAATCAGAGTATTCATTACTCCAATCCTCGGACTTAAGGGTAGAGGTCGCTCTCAAACTGTCAACTGTCAATTGTCAACTGTCAACTGTTGAAACCGGAATTTCAATCCAGAATTCTGCTCCTTGTCCGGGCGCTGAGATGCACCGCAGACTTCCCTTATGTTTTTCTACCACAATCTGATGGCTGATGGACAATCCCAAACCTGTTCCAGACCCAACCGGTTTCGTGGTAAAAAAGGGGTCAAACAGGCGCTTGCTAACGTCTTCGGTCATTCCAGGGCCGCTGTCGGCGATGCAAATGACCACGCGATCGCACTCGCCGACATTGCTTTTACTATTGTTCAACCCAGCTTTTTTCATTTCAGTACGAATCACGATCGTCCGGGGTTGTTTGCGGTTTTCCACAGCGTCAATTGCATTGCTGATAATATTAAAAAACACCTGATTTAACTGCCCCGCACAACAGTAAATTTTCGATATAGTTCCGTAGTCTTTAATGATTTCAATTCGTTTTTCTTGAGTGTCGTGGTGCAATCGATGCTGCACAATTAACAGCGTACTCTCAATTCCTTCATGAAGATCTGCTAACTTTATTTCTGATTGATCTAGTCGCGCAAAATTCCGCAGCGACAATACAATATCACTAATTCTTTCAACTCCTACTTTCATAGAATTTAGCATCTTGGGCAAGTCTTCCTTGAGGAAATCAAACTCTATTTGCTTCAGTGTTTCGGTAATTTGCTGAGCAGGAGACGGGTAATAGTGCTGGTAGAGATTCAAAAGTTCTATTAAGTCGTTAAAATAGATGTTGGTGTGAGAAATATTGCCGTTAATAAAATTTGCAGGATTGTTGATTTCATGGGCGATACCAGCCACCATCTGCCCGAGGCTAGACATTTTTTCTGATTGAATTAATTGGATTTGAGTATGTTGGAGTTGTTCGTAGGCTTCTTGCAATTGAGTTGCTTGTTTTCTCAATTGAGATTCCGAAGCTTGGAGTGCTGCTGCGGAAATTTTGCGGTTAGTAATATTTTCAATCATCCCTAAGTTGTAAATAGCTTTTCCTTCCCCGTCTCGGATCAAAGTAGCTGTCACATTTACCCAAACAGTTTTACCTGTAGCCGAAATATGGCGAATTTCGATTTGATAGCTCGGAATTTCTCCCCGATTGAGAGCGGCAGCAGCTTCGAGATTGTTTTGACGATCTTCGGGATGCCCAATTTCTATGAATGTTGTACTCAGCAATTCTGCTGCTGTATATCCCAGCATTTCGCAGTAAGTTTTATTGACTCGCACCAACTGGCGATCGTCTAAATTGGCTAAATAGATACCGATGGGTGCATCTTCAAATATTTTGCGAAATAGTTCCTCGCTGGCCCGGACTTTAGCTTCAAGTGAAAGCCGATCGGTGATGTCTTCCAAAGTACATAAAATGCCGACGACATTGCCGTAATTGTCATGCAAAGGTATTTTATTTGCATCCATCCAGCGCTGGGTGCCGTCGGCTTGCATTTGAGGTTCAATAATGTGATATTCAGCGGTATTTTTTGCCATGATCCGGCAATCGCAATCTCGGAAAAATTGTGTTTCTTCTGGCTTCCAGGGCATATCGTAGTCCGTGAGACCGGTGATTTCAGTGGGATGATTTAAACCTGCGATTGTGGCAAAGTTTTTGTTACCTCCCAAGTAAACTGAATCTAGATCTTTCCAGGCGATTAACTGAGGGATGTTGTCGATCACCAACCACAGCATTTTTTTGGATTTTTGCAAAGCTTCTGTGCGTTCTAGGACGCGCTTTTCTAGTTCTTGATTGGCTTGTTCCAGGGCAACTTTTGACTCGCTGAGGGCGATTTCTGCTACCTTGCGATCGCTAATATCGATTGTCACCCCTTCCCAAAGTATCTCGCCGCCCGGTTGCAGTTCGGGGCGAGCAATGGCGCGAATCCATTTCAGTTTTCCCGATCGCGTAACGATCCGCCCTTCATATTTCCAAGGTTGTAAATTTTTCCCGCAAATTGTGAGTGACTCTTGCATCGGTTGTAGGTCTTCTGAATGCACCAACGACCACATTGAATTTGAGTTTTTTTGAACTTTTTCTGGAGTTAATTCATAGAGTTCCCAACAGCCGGGACTGACATAAATGAATTCATTGGTACCGTCGAGATGCTGCAAGTATTGATAAATCATTCCCGGCAGGTTGCCGGCCATTTTTTGGAATCGGGCTTCGCTTTGTCGCAGTGCTGATTCGGCAAGTTTGCGATCGCTAATGTCGATCAACAAACCATCCCAAATAATGTCACCTTTTTCGCTCAGTTCGGGTCTGGAAGCCCCGCTAACCCACTTGATGCGATCGCCCGGTAACACTAATCTGCCTTCCCACCGCCAAGGATCTAAAGTTTTAGCTGAGATAGCCAGAGTTTCGTGGAAGTTTTGTGCATCCTCTGGGTGAATCATTTCGATCGCAGGAATAGCTGACTTTTGCAGCACCTCTGGTTCTAATTCGTAGAGTTCGCGACAGCCAGAACTGATGTAGGGGAATGACACAGCGCCGTCGGCTGCTAGCTGAAATTGATAAATCATTCCCGGAACGTTGGCGGCTAGTTTTTGCAACCTCGCTTCGCTTTGGCGGAGTGCGGTTTCTGCTTCTACGCGATCGGTAATATCATAAAATGACGATAAAATTGATGCTTCGCCCTTAAAATTAATCGCTCGCATCGACATCTTTGCCCAAAAGCAACTGCCATTTGCTTTCTTGAGGCAGATTTGATCGCTGTCGCTAAAGCCGTGTTTTTTGACTGATTCTAGCAATTGATGGCGATCGCCCGCATTAGCATAAAAGTCGATCTTTTTGCTAGCGATCAGCTTGTCTGAACTCAAACCGAAAGTTTCTCCGAGGGCAGAATTTGCGTACAAAATTGTGCTGTCTGAGCGGCGCGTAATGATCGTAGGAATGGGAGTCGCAGTAGCGATCGCCCGCAATCTTTCTTCGCTTTCTTGCAGGGCTGTTTCGGCTGCGACTCTTTGGGTAATATCGTTCTGAACTCCGATAAAATGAGTGAGGTTTCCGTCGCCATCGAGGACGGGGGAAACAGTTAATTCGTTCCAAAAAGGTGTTTTATCCTTGCGGTAATTCTTGAGAATTACCTTAACTTCTGTTCCCGATCGCAAACTGCTGCGGAGTCTGTCTAATTCGGCGCGATCGGTATCCGGGCCTTGCAAAAACCGGCAGTTGTGTCCAATGACTTCTTCCCGGGTGTAGCCAGTCAGTTTCTCAAAAGCAGGATTGCAATATATAATAGGTCTGTCGAGCCTGCCAGCATCTGCGATCAGGATGCTGTTGCTCGACGCTGCGATCGCCCTTTCTAGGAGAGACAGGTGGAAAGAGTCTGTTGTCATCGGTGGCAATACACACACTCCGAGGGAGCGGACATGAAAATAAAAATTTATCGATAGCTTGACACATTCTTATTTTATCAAATTTTATCAAAAAAATGGGTCTAAAAACCCGTCTTTTAAGACTGATTTGCATTTAGGCTGTCCTGTGTTACCATAGTTAAGACTGGTTTGGTAAACAAAATGTTAAAAGCCTTCAAGTACAGAATCTATCCGACAAGTGAGCAATCAGTTTTGCTTGCCAAGTCGTTTGGATGTACTAGATGGTTCTATAACTATGCCCTCAACTTAACGTCTGAAACTTACAAGCAAACGGGGAAGGGGTTAAGCAGAAATGAAATAATCAAACTTCTACCCTCCCTGAAGAAAGAGTATGAGTGGTTGGCTGAAGCACCATCACAAGTCCTTCAGCAAGCTGCTTTAAATCTTTCTAGTGCTTTCCTGAACTTCTTCGAGGGTAGGGCTAAATATCCCAACTTCAAAAAGAAACAAAATAGACAGTCTATTAGATTTCCTCAAGGTTGTGAATTAAAAGATGATACATTGAAACTGCCTAAGATTGGTGATGTTCGTTGTAAAGTATCACGACAACCAGAGGGGACTCTAAAGTCGGTTACGGTTTCAGTTAATCCATCGGGGGAATACTTGGCGGCCTGCCTCTATGATAACGGCAAAGACTTACCTGAGAAATCAACAGAAGGAAAAGCCATTGGCATAGATGTGGGACTAACTCACTATGCTGTTACATCCGATGGAACCAAACATGGGAATCCCAAATACTATCGAAAGTATGAAAAGAAATTAGCGAAGAGACAAAAGCAATTAAGTCATAAGCTTAAAGGGTCTGGCAACCGCAACAAAGCTAGGGTTAAAGTTGCCAAAGTTCACGCGAAGATAGTTCGGTGTCGCGAAGATTTTTTACACAAACTAAGTCGTAAATTAGTTGACGAAAACCAAGTCATAGTAGTCGAGAATCTAGCAGTTGGAAACATGGTCAAAAACCACAAACTAGCTAAATCTATTAGTGATGCTGGTTGGGGACAATTCTGCACCATGTTGAAGTACAAAGCCCAGTGGGCAGGAAAAACCTATGTCGAAGTAGATAGGTTTTATCCCAGTTCTAAGACTTGTAATAAGTGTTTAAGTCGCGTGGATAGCTTGAGTTTGGATGTTCGTAGTTGGCAATGTCCTAAATGTGGAGAAAACCATGATAGAGATATTAATGCTGCTAAGAATATTTTATATGAAGGTTTACGAATTTTGACGGCAGGGCATACCGTTACTGCTTCGGGAGGGAGAGTAAGACCAAGTAAAGGCACTGCTTTTACAAGGCATCTCCCTGTGAACGAAGAATCCTAGCCCTTTAGGGGGGAGTGTCAATTTATTATCTTATTGTAATTTAGCTTTTTCCACCAAGCCTACAGAAAAAAAGCCGATAAACAAATAATATCGGGCAATTTCAACGGCTATCTCATTTTCGAGTTCTGATTTAAGATTTTCTCTCGCCGATGACTTATATTCTCAGGGTGGGGAGCAGATCTACAGCAGTTGCATTCTTTTTTGAAACTGGTATTATCTGCGATCGCCAATCAAAAATCGAAAATCGAAAATCGAATAATCAATCTAGATTGACAAGGCAAGGCTAGAACCCTGAGCAGTTTTGGTGACTTCTATCCTGGCTTGAAAAGCTTCTTTGAGGTGCGGCATATGGGTAACGGTGAGGATGCAGGCGAAGTCAGAGGCGATCGCATTAATGGCAGCAATTAGGCGATCGCACCCTTCCGCATCCTGAGTCCCAAACCCCTCATCAATAATCAACATTTGCAAAGCCGTACCCGCCCGCTGAGACAGCAATCTCGCCAGCGCCAGCCGAATCGCAAAATTAATCCGAAAAGCTTCGCCACCCGAGTAAGTTTCATAGGGACGAGTACCGCGAGCATCAGCAATGAGAATGTCTAAAGTGTCAATCAATTTAGTTGCTTTTTTAGAAGCAGCCGCCCGCTGAGTAATAAATTGTACGTGCAACTGATTCGCGCTCAATCTCGACAATATCTGATTGGTTTCAGCTTCCAGTTGAGGCAAAACATTTTCAATCATCAAAGCTTGAATCCCGTTCTTGCCAAAGGCTTGACCCAACTCTTGATAAACTTTGTATTGGCGTTTAGCAACCTGCATTTGCTCTTTTTGAGCGACTAACTGAACTTGCAAATCTTCTAGATTTTGCTGCTGTTGTTGGAGGCGTCCGAGACTTCCCAAATGTTGGTCTAGCTGCTGGCGGCGGCGGCCCATTTGTTGTTCGATCGCACTTATTTGAGCAGTCGGATCGGGATGTTCTTGCAACTGCTGGTTCATCGCTGAACTTTGAGCGGTGACAGCTTGCAAATCGCGATCGCGCACGGCGATCGAACTGGCGATTTCATTAACCCGCTGCTGCACTTGCGGGAATTGCTGAGTTGCCGATCGCAATTTTTCAGCACGGGCGATCCAAAACTGCGTTTTACGCATTTCGCTACGGACGTGTTCGTGCTGTTCCAAGTTATAGCCAACTTCCGCGATATATCTATTTAAAGACAGAATTTGCTGCTGAATTTCCGAGCTATTTTTTTGCTGTTCAAACTGTTGCTGTACGGCGGCTAATTGAGTTTGCAAATCCGGGCGGCGGCTGTTAATTTTATTAAGTTTCTGCTGAGCGTCTTTGATTTGAGCTTGCTTAATTTCCGCCCAGCGCAAACGCTTTTCATCGCTGCGGGCGAGGGAGTGGCTGCGATCGCTATAATTGAGCTGTTGCAGTTGCTGTTCAATTTGCTGAAGTTCCCTCAAATCATCAGATCCATACTCGCCAGTACGCAACAACCGCTCGATTTGGGCAGCATCTTGACGCATACTTTGCAGTCGAGTTTCATCTTGGCCCAGGCCATCCAATTGAGCTTGCAAATGGCTGCGGCGTTCCCGCAATTCTTGGTAAGGCGCTAATTCCTGTTCTAGTTCGCGGTATTCGTGTCTGAGGACTTGAATTTCGCGCTCGGAAACTGCCAACTGTTCGCGGACAACCCACAGTTGATTCCAGATTTCTTGCTGTTGGGAGTGGTGCTTGGTGACTACCAAATTCCAGTAGTGTTCGTCTAAAGGTCGATCGCACAAAGGACAGGCGCCAAAACCCGAATCGCGCACAATTAAAGGCGAATTCGCTTCCTGAGTTTCCCCAAACTGGGCAGCTTTACCTTCCCCCGCGCTAGTTTCTGCTTCATTTTTCCGCAACAGTTGGAGTTTTTGGTCAATTTCCGCGAGTCGGGTTTGATAGTCGCGGCTTTTAGCTTGCAGATTTTCTAGAAAGCTGTGCCTTTCTTGGCCTTTTTCGCGGACTCGTTCCTGATAAACTCGCTTGTTTTCCAACTGGACAATTTGATGGGCGATGGCCGAGATTTCCTGCTGCAATTTCGGCTGTCGCTGCTGTTGCTGAACTTGCACCTGTCGGTTGATTTCGGCTAAGCGGGCGGTTAAACCGGCATGGGCGCGATCGAGCTTAGTTTGCGCCTGCTGCTGCTGTTGGAGTAGCGGCGAAACTTGCAGTTGCAGTTGTTCTAGTTCGTTAAGGCGCGATCGGGCTGCTTGCAACTGTGCGAGTCCTTTGTCAACCTCCGGCTGCTGCTTGAGAACATCTAGAACATCTTTTTCATCTTGTTCTAAGACATCTAATTGAGCTTGCAACTGCTGAATTTTGTTTTGCAAAAGGCTCAATTCTTGCCGTTGCTGTTCTTGCAAGTTTTGGCGCTGATTTTGCGCTTGTTGGTGAGCTTTGAATTTTCCAGCCTGCGTCTCTTCTGTGGATTGTAAACTCTGAAAATAGGCAATTCCTGCTGTTATCTCATTTTCTTGGGCGAGCAGGGCTTGCAGCTCGTGTTGCTGCCGCTTGGCGGCTGCGAGTTCTTGCTGCAAGCGACGGCATTCTTGAGAGATATTATAGTGTTGTTGCTGGTGGCCGGCGAGGAGTTTTTGCCAAGTTTGGCGGTTGTGGTGCTGGAGTTGCAGTTGCTGCAAATGTGCTGTGTCGGCTTGCTGCTGCGAAGAGAGCAAATCGGTTGCTTGCTGCAATTGAATTTGTTCGGATGCGATCGCTTCTTTTTGTTGCAGTTGCTCTTGGGTTGTCTGCAAGCCGTGTTTTAGGACTTCGACTTTGGCTTTAAAATCTCTGGCTTTTTCCTTGGCTTGTTCGGATAAAGTGTCGTATCGATCGAGTTTGAGGAGGTTGGCTAAAACTTGCTTGCGCTCGATCGGCTTTTTGAGCATAAACTCATCAGCACGCCCCTGCCGCAAATAAGCCGAGTTAATAAAAGTATCGTAATCTAGCTTGATATGTTCGAGAATTTTCTGCTGAGTATTTCTCAGCCCCTTGTCAGTGAGAGTGCGAAAACTGAGTCCATCCTGAGTTTCGGCGCAATTCAAGCTAACTTGAAATTCCAAACTTCCCGATTGTCCGCGCCGGCGGTTGCGAATCACCCGGTAGATTTGGCCGCCCGTAGAGAAAGTGAAATCAACTCGGACATCAATTTCGCCGATATGGATGATATCGTCTTCTGTATCGCTGCGACAACTGCCCCAAAGCGACCAGGCGATCGCCTCTAGGAGAGAAGATTTACCAGCACCGTTAGGCCCGCAAATGCAAGCAGTGTGAAGTCCGCGAAAGTCTAAAGCAGCTTCGCGATAGCTGAGAAAATTTTTGAGTGTAAGTTGTATAGGAATCATTTAAGGCCATCGCGCCATACAATCTATTTATAAATAACACTATTTGTACGCTGTTGGCTAGTTATTCAATCCAGATCCAGCACAATTGTCAGTGTATCTGCAATTTCTTCCATAATTGTTTCCGAAAGGCTTCCGAGTTGTCGGACAAATCTTTGTTGGGAAACGGAACGGACTTGAAAAGTGTCGGCGGCTGAGAGTTTAGCCAAGCCATTTTCGCTACTTGGTTCTAGTCGAACCATCCAATTTCTCTCTGTATATCGTTCTTTCCAGTCAGTGATGGGGACAATCACTTCAAGCAGCAAAATTCCCACCGTCTCATCGCTGACAATAACTGCGGGACGGGTTTTGCCGATTTCTGCACCAACAGTAGGTTCAAGTGTAACCAGCCAGATTTCGCCTCTACGCATTAGTTTTTATCCCAGCGTTCAGGTATTCTTCCTCGGATTCAAAATATGGTTCGCTGTCTGGCGACCACAAATCATGTAAAGCACCTCCCGGCATATAATCCTTGACTGCTGCTTCTGCTGCGGCTCTGAGTTGGCGCTTTTTCTCGGCTTTGCGCTGGGCTTTTTGTTCTATGTCGTCGCGCATCATCCGCGAAGCTGTTTCGATGATTTCTAGGCGTTCTTCTGCTGTCAGATTTTTGAGTGCTGCTAAGATTTCTGTTTTGGTCACGGTTTTTTTGGGTGGTGGGTAAGAAAGTGCGATCCAACCATCATTATATCTTTGAGGAAAATCCATATCGGCGATCGCACTTCAATTTTCACCTCATCCTGCGAATTTCCGAGGGTATGAAAAAAATAAGTTAAAAATCCCCAAGCTTTGTCGATACTGGTTTCTATGACTGGCATATTTAGCCTTTCATACCGTAAATCAGCAACGCCCGCAATAGTTCGTTGCTGGACGAAAGGCTCGATCGGATTTGTCAAACCACTGTTCTTGGGTATGATAGCGTTCTCGCTGGTAGACTTCCAAGGCACTCCAGTTTTCCTTTTCCCTAGGTAAGAATGTGCCGCGTTCGAGAATTAAGATCTTTTTACCGCTAGGAGCCAGATGATGTGCCAGCGTTCCACCGCCTGCACCAGTGCCGATAATGATAACATCGTAATGTTGGTTAAGCATGGTTTTCATCTCTATTGTTCTTGATAGTTCCACAACAAACCACCATCAACGACTACTGTCGAACCAGTGATATACCGAGCGTCATCTGAAGCTAGAAAAGCAACTACCGCCGCAATATCATCTGGTTTTCCAAATCGACCTAATGGAATATTTTTAAGCAAAGGTTGCAATTGAGCGGGGTTATTTAGTAGCTGTTGATTGATTGGCGTTTCGATCGCACCTGGAGCCACATTATTGATAGTAATACCCAATCTTCCCAGCTCTACCGCCAGATTTCGCATCATCATTTTCACGGCACCTTTACTAGCACAGTAAGTAGTGAAGTGTGGAAATGGTAATTCTTCATGAACGGAACTAATATTAATAATACTGGCGCGATTTTTGCCCGCATCGATTTGATGTTTGACGAAAGACTGTGTAGCAAAGAAAACTCCTTTGAAATTGATATTCATAACCGCATCAAAATCTTGCTCTGTTATATCCCAAAAGTCAGAATGTTTTTCAATCCCAGCATTATTAACCAAAATATCGATCGTGCCAAAATGTTCGATACTTTCAGCAACTAAACGCCGTACATCATCAACCATTCCCAAATCTGCACCGATACTATAACCCCGATCTCGATCGCAAAATCCATCAGCCATCAAGCAATTACCGCCGATCTCATTAATTGCCTTCAGCGTTTGTTCCGCGCCTTCAGGATTGGAACGATAATTGACAACAACTTTCGCGCCTTCCTGTGCCAATCGAATTGCAATACCTTGACCGATACCGCCACTACTACCAGTGACTAAAGCAACTTTTTCATTCAGTTTCATCATTTTTATTGTGAATTGATAGTTTGACAACAAATCTGATTAATACAATCAGTAGTATGATTCGGACAAAGCTTACTGCAAATAGACCTTTCTACCTTCCGCTCCCCACTTCGTAAAAGCTGGTCAAGCTGCAATAAATTTCATTGCCACCCCATTCATGCAATAGCGTTTACCCGTCGGTTTGGGGCCATCTGCAAAGACATGCCCCAAATGTCCGCCACAGCGACGACAATGTACCTCAGTTCGAGTCATTGCAAAAGCTCGATCGATCGTCGTTCCAATAGCACCCTCGATCGGGGCATAAAAGCTCGGCCAACCCGTACCACTGTTATATTTAGTAGTAGAGGTAAATAGTGGCAAATTGCAGCCAGCACAGGCAAAAGTGCCGTTACCATGCTCCAAATCCAGGGGGCTACTACCCGCACGTTCGGTGCCATGCTGACGCAACACTTCAAATTGAGCTGGTGTCAAAATCTTCCGCCATTCTTGCTCTGTTTTCATAATTTCAAACTGATGATTTTCAGCTATTTTTATGGTTTTTCCTTGAACTTTGTTCGGTAAATAATCCGACAACCAAATCGAACCGATCGTCGCAATTCCAGCAGATAAAAAATAACGTTTTTTCATAGGATTAATCTACAGATCGAGAACTACCCTTGCCGTTTTGGGATGAGAAATACAGATGAGTACCGAACCTCGCTCTACAGTCGCACTTGGTTGTTCTTGATACTCCACTTCTCCTTCAGCAATCTTGCACGTACAGGTACCGCAAATCCCTGCACGACAGCTATATTCAGGTCGCAGACCATTTGCTTCGGCAAACTCTAAAATCGTCCCATCGGCAGGATTCCAAGTATGAGTTCGACCAGATTTACTGAAGACAATTTCTTTAGTATTGCTAGTTGCTGTGGTTACAGATTCACCCGCTTTTGCTGGTTTTGGCATTGCCTTGGCAAAGGATTCAAACATTACTCGCTCGTCTGCTACCCCCCACGTTCTCAATCCATTTCTAATCGCATCCATAAATGATGCCGAGCCACACAGAAAGTAATCTGCTTCAGTGGAACCACACAATTGCTGCATTTCTGGTGCCACTATATTTTGAATCAGAGCAGCATCGACATATCCACGCTGGTGATAATGTCCGATATCTGTTGCCATCGGTTGGCTATAGCAGTAGATAATATGTAAATTAGAATGACTGGCAGCGAGGGCATTAATTTCATCGCGAAAAGCATGATTTTGGCTATCTCTAGCACCATGTAAAAACCAAATGTGTCGCAATGGATTTAGTTGCATCGCCGCTTTTGCCATACTAATCATCGGCGTAATTCCCACACCATTACTAATTAAGATCGCAGGTTGGGGATGGTGAAGATTGAGTACGAATTTGCCAGCCGGAGGTTTTACCCAAATTATCGAATCTTCTTGGATGCGATCGTGCATAAAATTAGAAGCAATTCCTGGAGGTAGATCGGTACCGACTGGTGCAATTTCTCGCTTAATCGACAGGCGATAATAAAGTGGAGATTGATGATAATCGGATAGAGAATAAGTGCGGATTACTGGCTCGGCTCGCTCTGGCAAATCGAGTTTTATCGTCAGAAATTGTCCCGGCATAAAAGCCGGAATCGGCTCGTTATCTTCAGGATGTAAATAGAAAGATGTAATATTATCGCTTTCGCTTACTTTCCGCATGACGATAAATTTTCGCCAATCATGCCATCCCGAATTTAATGATTCTCGATCGCCTAAATCGTTA
Organism: Microcoleus sp. PH2017_28_MFU_U_A; assembly: GCF_020738035.1. Lineage (NCBI taxonomy): Bacteria > Bacillati > Cyanobacteriota > Cyanophyceae > Oscillatoriales > Microcoleaceae > Microcoleus > Microcoleus sp. PH2017_28_MFU_U_A. Next base: position 2,488 of record NZ_JAEQCX010000143.1, on the reverse strand, counting down.
GACTCAACTTCATTATCTTTATTACGCTTACCCGAACTCAAACCGATCGCCGCACCGATAACAGAACTCGCTAACGAGGTGTAGACAACTAGCTTACTTGCAGATTCGGGAGTTGTCTGCTTTGGAGATTTGAGTAATTCTAAGGCAAGTCCAGCAGGAATTGTGACTAAACTGCCTAGAAAGATACCAGCAGCGATCGATCTAATAATGGGATTGGAAATTTTTTGTATATTTTCTAGCATTTTCTAATTCCTCGTTGGTATAGCTTCTTTCCAATAGAATCAAATTAATGGGCAAATATTTGACTGAATTCTATTTTGGTTATAGATATTACTTGTTGGCATCAACGATCTTCAGAGCAGGTTTATCCAAGTTTTCATGGCAGTAAATTTTGCTAAAATATAGATAGTGGGCAACAGCTCCCGCTCGTCGGAAAACCCGATGATTTTGGTTAAGATAATGCCCACCATCCAGTTCGATCGAGAGACTAAGAATACTAAATTCTAGAATCGATCGCAGAGGATATTACTTAACTTCACTGGGATTGAACCTAGCAATTTTGCCTTTTTTGACTGCCACAACCACATCGTAAACAGTACAGAGTGAAAGTGTAGTGTCATTGTTTTTGCTGTAAAGATTAACTACCATGCCCGCACCACCTGGTTGCACGCCAATTGGATTGAGATCTTTGGGATATAGTTTGCGGAGTAAGTCTCCACTACCTGGTTTACCTTTAACCGCTGTAATTTGGTCGATCTTTTCTTGCGTAGTTTCAGTTTGAGCGATCTTAACTTCTTGGGCAGATGCTTGGAGAGAATTAGGAGCGAATGATTGGAAGGGAACGGTGGCGATGGCGATCGTACCCAGAGCGATTGTTGTCAGCAGAAAAGAAGTAGCTTTCATGTTGTAAATCCTAGAATTGGGTTGTAAAAATTAGAAGTGAAGTCGAGTATAAAGATCGACTATTTTGGGATCGATGGTGCAGACTGAGGTTGTACCAGACAGGTTTGTTTGTCACATTCATATTTGTATAGCGATTCTACATAGGGCTTTTGCCAACTCAGCGGAATTTCCAACAAATCTCGCGTGCCAGTAAACCCCTGACCGATAAATAATAGTAGTGCCAAGCAGTTGAGAATGATATGGACGTTGCGCCAACGATTGCTGCGATCGCGATAAATATCTTGAATAATCGCTAATGAAAAAATCATTAACATCGCAGCAACGATCCCATAGTAATAATGGGAGACATACCATTCAGATTCGCGTCGATAGATCTCTGGTTGAGAACCGATCACTACTAAGCCCATTCCCGTTAATGTGGCAAATATGCCCAGCCAAATCTTTTCGCTCGATCGATATAAAAAGAACAGCGCTCCGCTAGTGGCGACGAACATCATCAGGATAAATACCACCCGAAATGGTTCTTTAATCCAAGCTTGTTGTTCGAGTATTTTTGAGAAGATCGGATGTGCCAGTCCAATTAAGGACAGCACTACAACCGAGCCGCTCAGCCATCGACCCAAATCTACGTGCTCTTTGCCTACAACTCCAGGAATTTGACTTTTCCCACCAGTTGCCACAGCTAGCCGTCGTTGGCGGGTTTGCCATGCCATTCTCACTACCATGCCGATGAGGGGGAAAACTACGGCAACGGCGAAAAAAGGATGCAATAGCAAGAATAGATCGTTGGCATTCATAAAAATAAATCCACAGCAGAAGATCGACTATTAACGTCAGTTAGCAGTTCGTTTTCGACTGGCGGACTGGGGAACATAGATGCTCCCAAAATTCCAACTTCTCACTCGAAAAATGCTACTAGCAACTTGGGTTATTAGTATCATCGCAATGGTTTTTTAAGCACGCCTGAAATGAACTTAATAATTTCCTGAATTTTTGGGTATGTATCTTTCAGCCGATTCTCAGCTAATTCTCAGTAACTGTCACGACACGTCAATTCACTGACATCTAACATCTAATCCTCGTCACGATCTAAGATTGCATCAGCCAGCGTCTTTGCCGCCTTACCCTGCAAGGCATCACCGTGCCGGTAGTGCCCTGAAGGAAAGGATCGACAGAATAAAACTGAATTCAAATAAAAGTAGACATTTAGAGTTGTAAATTATCATTGTAATGATGTACAAAGCGCCAAATTGCAGCAATATGATTTTCTAATTTTTTAGAGAAGGCTAAGCTCTTTCTTACCAACCCTTGATACTCGTTGTCGAATAGTACAGTTGAAGCGCTCGATATAGCTAGTAAAACCACTATCTTTATCTACACGGCGTGATGACGTTTGCTGGGCAAGACAGAATCATAAGCACAAAGCGTGATCGGTATAAATTACTGCACATTGACGGTACACTGGTGGCATTGAATTCCATAAAGATTGAGCCGATACTGCGCTACGATCTCCAATATGTACACCAACAATTTCCCTAGTCTGGGCATCCAATGCCAGCCAGACCCACTGCTGATTTCCTTTACT